>NZ_JBSGBY010000660.1:0-4461 GCF_053601505.1 Nocardia sp. NPDC004722 | reverse complement strand
CGGCGACGTCGCGGGCGTACTCGGCGAAGTCGCGCGGCTCCCGCCCGAGCGCCCGCCGCACCCCGTCCGCGGGCGCGGAATTGCGCCCGTCGAGCACCGTGCCGAACAGGTAGTCGAGCAGGCTGATCTCATCGGCCGGTACTCCGTAGGAGGTCAGCGCGGCCACGAAATCGGTTCGGGTGAGCGGAATGTAGGCGATCTCGCGCCCCGCCGCCGCGCCGATCTCGGCGACCGCGTCTGCGAAGGACAGCCCCCGCGGCCCGGTCAGCTCGTACACCTCGCCCGCGTGCCGGTCGTCGAGCAGCGCGGCCACCGCCACCTCGGCGATATCGTCGGCGTGCACGAACGGTTCCGGCACGTCCCCGGCGGGCAGCGCGACCTCCCCGGCGAGGATGAACTCCGCGAACGCGCCCTCGCTGAAGTTCTGCGCGAACCAGGAGCAGCGCACCACGGTCCAGCGCAGCCCCGAATCCCGCACGATGGCTTCGCATTCCAGCGCCTCGGGCTCCCCGCGACCGGACAGCAACACCAGGCTGCCCACCCCCGCGGCCACGGCGGCGTCGCAGAACGCCTTGATGTCGGCCGGCGCGCCGGGCACTGCCAGATCCGGCTGATACGAGAGGTATACGGCGTTCACATCGGCGAGCGCGCTCGCCCAGGTGGCGCGGTCGGTCCAGTCGAACGGGATCGCCGCCGAGCGCGAACCGGAGCGCACCAGCGTCCCGGCGGCGCTCAGCAGCTCGGCCACCCGGCGTCCGGTCTTTCCGGTCGCGCCGAGCACGAGGACGGTGTTTTCGCTGTTGGGAGTGTGTTCGATGATCATGTATCGAGTACACCGGGATTCGGCGAGCGCGAACATGGTTGAGAAGCGCGCACGCATTTGCCATCGTCTTCAGTTATGGATGCGTTGGCCAGCCTGCTCGAAGGACCACGCGCACGAGCGGCATTCGTGATGCGCTCGTCGTTCGACCCGCCCTGGTCCCTGCGCATACGCGACGAGGCGCCGCTGACCATCGTGGCGGTGGTGCGCGGCGGCGGCTGGGTGCTGCCGGAACCCAAGGGCGGCAAGCCGGTTGCGCCGCGCCAGCTCCGCACCGGGGATATCGCGATCTTCCGTGGCCCCGACCACTACACGATGGCCGACGATCCGGCGACCGAACCGCAGGTGCTCATCGAACCCGGCAATGTCACCACCACCATGGACGGTGAAGTGCTGTGCGAGACACTGAGTCTGGGCGTGCGCAGCTGGGGCACCAGCGCCGACGCCCAGACCGTGCTGGTCACCGGCACCTACGAGCACGAATCGGCCGCCAGCCGCCGCCTGCTGCGCGCGCTGCCGCCGGTCGCGGTGCTCAGCCGCGGTGAAATCGATTCCCGCGTGCTGGATCTGCTGGTGGACGAGTCCGCCAAGGACCTGCCCGCCCAGGGGGCCATGCTGGACCGACTATTGGACCTGCTGCTGATCGCCGCCCTGCGCGCCTGGTTCTCCCGGGCCGACGCCCCCGCCTGGTATCACGCCTACGGTGACCCGCTGGTCGGCAAGGCGCTGCGCCTGATGCAGCACAATCCGGCCCAGCCGTGGACGGTCGCCTCGCTGGCCGCCGAGGTCGGCGTCTCCCGGGCCGCGCTGGCCCGCCGCTTCACCGAACTGGTCGGCGAACCGCCCATGTCGTTCCTGACGGATTGGCGGCTGGCCCTGGCCGCGGATCTGCTGCACGAATCCGACGCCACCCTGGAGTCCATCGCCCGCCGGGTCGGCTACGGCAGCGCCTTCGCCCTGTCCACCGCCTTCAAACGCCACTACGGCCTCAGTCCGCGGGATCATCGCGCCACCCCTGACGAACGCTCCGCCTGACCCGGGCGGCACTCACAGGCGGAGCGGCTAAGGTTCGCGGGGTGACGCAGGATTCTGGATACCCAGTGCTCTGGCCGGTGCCGACGCGCTGGGCGGACAACGACCACTACGGTCACGTCAACAACGTGACGTACTACTCGTACTTCGATACGGCCGTGAACGCGTGGCTGATTCACGCCAGCGGCACCGATATCCGGGACCTACCCGCCATCGGCATCGTCGCCGAGACCTCCTGCAAGTTCCTGGACTCGCTGAGCTTCCCGGACCAGTTGCAGGTCGGCATCCGCATCGAGCGGCTGGGCAATTCGAGCATCAGCTACGAGCTGGCCATCTTCCGTGACACCGGCCACAGCCTGGAGCTGGCCGCGACGGGCACCTTCGTGCACGTCTACGTCGACGAGGTGACGCGCAAGCCGGTGCCGATCCCGGCGGAGATCCGCCGGGCCGCCGAATCACTGCTGGCGACTGCCGACAACTAAACCCGGCCGAGCAGGGTGAGCGGATCCTCCAGCAGCGCGGCCACACTGGCCAGGAACCGCGAGCCCTGCTCGCCGTCGATCATGCGGTGATCGAAGCTGAGCCCCAGGCTGGTCACCCAGCGCACCGCGAGTTCGTCGCGGTGCACCCACGGCCGTTTGCGGATCGATCCCAGGCACAGGATGGCCGCCTCGCCCGGATTCACCAGCGGCACACCGCTGTCCACCCCGAAGACGCCCACATTGGTGATGGTGAAGGTGCCGCCCGTGAGGTCGGCGGGCGTGGAGGTCCCCGCGCGCGCCCCGGCCGCCACCCCGGCGATCTCGAGGCACAGGTCGCGCAGCGTGAACCCCTGCGCCTCCTTGAGATTCGGCACCAGCAGCCCGCGCTCGGTCGCGACCGCGACGCCGAGATTCACGTAGTGCTTGGTGATGATCTCCTGATTCGCCTCGTCCCAGCAGGAGTTGATCGCCGGGAACTCGGTCAGCGCCGCGAGCACCGCCCGCGCGACCAGCGCCAGCGGCGTGAGGGTGAGCCCGGTGAAGCTGGGGGTGGCCCGCAGATGCTCCAGCAGTTCCATGGACGCGGTGAAGTCCGCGGTCACGAACGTGCTGGCCTGCGGAATGTGCTGGGCGCTGGCGAGCATGGCCGCCGCCGTCCGCTTGCGGATCCCGGCGACGGGCGTGCGGGTCTCGCGCTCGATCGGCACGGCCCGGTGTCCGGTGGGGTGCATGGGCGGCACCGCGGGCGCGGGATGCGGTGCGGGCAGCGGCGCGAGCGCCATAGCCGGTGGCGCGGTGTGAATCGGAATATGGTCGGAGGCAGTCGATTCCGGCCGCATCCCGGGCAGGTCCTCCACGGTGACCGCGCCCTGCGGGCCGGTGCCGATCACCGCGCCCAGGTCGATTCCGATCTCTCGCGCCAGTTTTCGCGCGGCCGGGGTGGCCGCGGGGCGGCCCGCCGGCGCTGAGCTGCCGAGGCCCTCCGCCCCGTCCGAACCCATGGCCCGGCCGCCGGAATTGCCCGGTGCGTCAGCCGTTTTCGCCGTCGCGCGGGCGCGTCGGGAGACCGGTTCGCGGTCGGGCCCGTAGCCCACCAGCACCGACTGCCGCTCCGGGGTGGCCGCGTCGGCGGCCGGGGCGGTCGCGCCCACCCGGATCAGGGGTGCGCCCACCGGCACCGTATCGCCGGGTTGCGCCAGCAGTTCCAGCACCGTGCCCGCGTACGGGCTCGGCAGCGCCACCTGGGCCTTGGCGGTCTCGACCTCGGCGATGACCTGATTCAAGGTCACCGTGTCGCCGACCGCGACCGCCCACGACACCAATTCCGCGTCCGCCAATCCCTCACCGAGATCGGGCAAACGGAATTCCTGAACCTGCTGCTGATCTTCCACCGGGCTTCCTCCGTGTAACGGTCGAGCGGCGAGCGTGGTAACGGTCAAGCGGCGAGCGTGCGATCGACCGCGGCGAGAATGCGATCGGGGTCGGGCAGATGATGCCGCTCGAGCTTAGCCGGGGGATAGGGGATGTCGAAGCCACCGACGCGCAATACCGGCGATTCCAATTGGTAGAAGCAGCGTTCGGTGATGCGGGCCGCGATTTCCGCTCCCAGCCCGGCGAATACGGGGGCCTCGTGCACCACGATGAGCCGCCCGGTTTTCCGCACCGAGGTTTCGATGGTGTCGAAATCGATGGGCGAGAGGCTGCGCAGATCGATCACCTCGATCGAATGCCCTTCCGACGCCGCGATATCGGCGGCCGACAGCGCGGTCGCCACGGTGCCGCCGTAGGCGACGATGGTGGCGTCCTCGCCGCTGGCGCACACCCGGGCCTGGTCCAGGGCGGGTCCGCCGTCGCGGTCGAGGCGATCGAAGTCCACCTCGGTCTTGTCCCAGTACCGCCGCTTCGGTTCGAAGAAGATGACCGGATCGTCGAGCGCGATGGCCTGGCGGATCATCAGATACGCGTCGGCGGGATTGCTCGGGGCCACCACCCGCAATCCGGCGGTATGGGCGAAATACGCCTCCGGAGATTCCGAGTGATGCTCGACCGAGCCGATGCCGCCGCCGAACGGAATGCGAATGGTGATGGGCGCGACCACCTTTCCGCCGGTGCGGAAATGGATTTTCG
>NZ_JBSGBY010000659.1:0-4471 GCF_053601505.1 Nocardia sp. NPDC004722 | reverse complement strand
GACAAATACCGAGTTTCATGAATGGGGAATGGTGGATCAGATGAACGATCGAACCGGACGGAGCCCGTGGGCGACGCTGGGGGCGTTGTGTTTCGGATTCTTCATGCTGTTGGTCGACATGACCATCGTGGCGGTGGCGAATCCGGCGATCATGGGCGAATTGCATACCGGCGTCTCGACTGTCGTGTGGGTGACGAGTGCGTATCTGCTCGCCTATGCGGTGCCGTTGCTGGTGACCGGGCGGCTGGGGGATCAGTTCGGGCCCAAGGTGATTTATCTGGTGGGGCTGGTCGTGTTCACGCTCGCCTCGCTGGGGTGTGGTCTGTCCACCAGCATCACCATGCTGATCGCGGCGCGGGCCGTGCAGGGGATCGGGGCGGCGTTGATGACGCCGCAGACCATGGCGGTCATCACCCGGATCTTCCCGGCCGACAAGCGCGGCGCGGCCATGGGCGCGTGGGGTTCGGTGGCGGGGGTGGCCTCGCTGATCGGGCCGATCATCGGCGGCGTGCTGGTGGACGGGCTGGGCTGGAAGTGGATCTTCCTGGTCAATGTGCCGATCGGGGTGCTGGCGTTCGTGCTGGCGGTGATCTACGTGCCGAACCTGCCGACCCACCGGCACCGGTTCGACCTGCCGTCGGTGGCGCTGAGCGTGAGCGGAATGTTCCTGCTGGTCTTCGGAATTCAGCAGGGCAATACCGACGACTGGTCGGCGCGGATCTGGGTGTGCGTCGGGGCGGGCGTGGCGTTGCTGGCGGCGTTCCTCGCGGTGCAGGCCCGCGACGCCGCCGAGCCGCTGGTGCCGTTGTCGCTGTTCCGGGACCGCAACTTCGCGCTCAGCACGCTGGCCATGACCGCGATGGGCGTGGCCACCACCGCCATGATGCTGCCGGGCTACTTCTATCTGGAGAGCGTGCGCGGGATGAAACCGACGCAGGCCGCGACGGTGTGGATCGTGATGGCCTTCCTCACCGCGCTGCTGTCGCCGGTGGTCGGCAAGCTGGTCGACCGCGTCCATCCGCGGGTGGTGCCGGTGGTGGGCTTCGCCGGATTCGCCCTCGGCATCGCCTGGTTCGGTCTGGTGATGAAGCCGGAGACGCCGCTGTGGCAGCTGCTGCTGCCACTGGTGTGCATGGGCGCCGCCAACGCGTGCGTGTGGTCGCCGCTGGCGGCCATCGCGACCTACGGGCTACCCCTGCATCAGGCCGGGGTCGGCGCGGGCGTCTACAACACCGCGCGGCAGGTGGGCCTGGTGCTCGGTAGCGCGGGCGTCGGCGCGCTGATTCCGGCGCGGCTTGCCGCGCACGGTATTTCGGCCGCCGAGGCGAACGGCGGAGCCCTGACGGGTGCGGCGCGGACGGCGTTCAGCGCCGCCCTGTCGCAGTCGATGGTGTTGCCTTCGGCGGTATTGATCATCGGTATCGCCGCATGCCTGTTGCTGGGTCACCGGACTCCTGCCCCGTCCCCGGCGGTTCCGGCACAAGAGACGGCCGACGCGGTGGGTTGAGCCTGCCCCCGTGTCGCCGCGGCCCCGGAGAGCACCTGCTCTCCGGGGCCTTTCCGGTGTTCCGGGACGGTCCGCCGCCGTCGTGTGACGCGCGACGCGACCGGCGTAAGCGGAGCGTCAATGCGGCGCTCTGGGACGCTAAGAAGGCGTAAACGACCTCGGAAATGGGCTTATCGGGCGCTTGACTCACTCCGGCGCGTCTCGGGACGTGCCGTCAGAAGAGAGGTTTCGAGAGATGTCCATCGTGGTGTTCACGGTGCTGACAGTGGCGATCTTCGCCCTGCTCGGCTTGATCCAGCGCGGGGTGGAGCGGCTGTGATTCAGAACGTGATCGGTCTGGTCCTTGCCGTCGGTATCGCCATCTATCTGGTGGCGGCGCTGCTGTACCCGGAGAGGTTCTGAGTGAGCACCACTACCGCGGGGATACTGTTCGTCGTATCCCTGGTCATCGCGCTGGCCGCGGTGCATGTGCCCCTGGGCGACTACATGTACCGGGTCTACAGCAGCGAGAAGCATTCCAAGGCCGAGAAGGGCATCTATCGCCTGATCGGTGTGCAGCCGGGCGTCGAGATGAGCTGGGCGGTCTACGCGCGCAGCGTGCTGGCCTTCTCCGCCATCAGCGTGCTGTTCCTGTTCTTCCTGCAGCTGATCCAGGGCAAACTGCCGCTGCACCTGCATGATCCGGGTACCAAGATGACCGCGGATCTGGCGTGGAACACCGCCATCAGCTTCGTCACCAACACCAACTGGCAGAACTACGCCGGTGAGTCGACGATGGGGCACGTGGTGCAGGCCGTCGGCCTGTCGGTGCAGAACTTCGTGTCGGCGGCGGTCGGCATGGCGGTGGCGGTCGCGCTGGTGCGCGGCTTCGCCCGCCGCCACACGAGCGAGCTCGGCAATTTCTGGGTGGATCTGGTGAGGGGAACCATCCGCATCCTGCTGCCGCTCGCGTTCGTGTTCGCCGTTCTGCTGGTGGCCGGCGGTGTGATCCAGAACCTGCACGTCTACGACCAGGTCGCGCAGACGGTCGGCAATACCGGTTCGCAAACCCTGCCGGGCGGACCCGTTGCCAGCCAGGAGGTCATCAAGCTGCTGGGCACCAATGGCGGCGGCTTCTTCAACGTGAACTCCGCGCACCCGTTCGAGAACCCGACGGCGTGGATCAACTGGGTGGAGATCTTCCTGCTGCTGGTGATCAGCTTCACGCTGCCGCGCACCTTCGGCCGTCTGGTCGGCTCGCGCAAGCAGGGTTTCGCCATCGCCGCGGTGATGAGCACCCTGGCGCTGATCAGCGTCACCCTGATGAACCTCTTCCAGCTGCAGCACCACGGCACCGTCCCGAGCGCCATCGGCGCGTCCATGGAGGGCGTGGAAACCCGCTTCGGCGTAGCGAATTCGGCGACCTTCGCCACCGCGACCACGCTCACCTCGACCGGTGCGGTGGACTCGGCGCACGACTCGTACACCAGCCTCGGCGGCATGATGACCATGTTCAACATGCAGCTGGGTGAGGTCGCGCCCGGCGGTACCGGCTCGGGTCTGTACGGCATGTTGATCCTCGCGGTCATCACCGTGTTCATCGCGGGCCTGATGGTCGGCCGCACCCCGGAGTACCTGGGCAAGAAGATCACGCCGAAGGAGATCAAGCTGGCCGCGGCGTACTTCCTGATCTCGCCGCTGATCGTGCTGGTCGGCACGGCCACCGCGATGGCGCTGCCGGGCGAACGCGCGGGCATGGCCAATTCGGGGGCGCACGGCTTCTCGGAAGTGCTGTACGCCTTCACCTCCGCCGCCAACAACAATGGTTCGGCCTTCGCCGGTCTGTCGGGCAATACCGTGTGGTGGAACACCGCGCTGGGCCTGGCCATGGTGTTCGGCCGCTTCCTGCCCATCATCTTCGTGCTGGCCCTGGCCGGTTCGCTGGCCGCGCAGGGCCACACCCCCGCCTCGGAGGGCACTCTGCCGACCCATCGGCCGCAGTTCGTGGGCTTGGTCGTGGGCGTCACCGTCATCCTGGTCGCGCTCACCTTCCTGCCCATGCTGGCGCTCGGCCCGCTCGCTGAAGGAATCCACTCATGAGCACTCCCACCCTCGCGCCCGACACGGACGCGCCCGTGAAGCCCAAGAAGGGCGTCGCCAGTGGGCTTTTCGATCCCAAGATGCTGGTCAAGTCCGTCCCGGACGCGGTGAAGAAGCTGGATCCGCGCAGTCTGTGGCGCAATCCGGTGATGCTGATCGTCGAGATCGGCGCGGTCTGGACCACCATTCTGGCCATCGCCAAGCCGAGCTTCTTCGCCTGGGCGATCGTCGTATGGCTCTGGCTGACAGTGATTTTCGCCAACCTGGCCGAGGCCGTCGCCGAGGGGCGCGGCAAGGCGCAGGCCGACACGCTGCGAAAGGCCAAGACCGACACCGTCGCTCGCCGTCTGGTGGACTGGTCGCCGGGCGCGCGCATCGTCGAGGAGCAGGTTCCCGCTCCGGAATTGCAGCGCGGCGACTTCGTGGTCGTGGAGGCCGGACAGGTCATCCCCGGTGACGGCGATGTCGTGGAAGGCATTGCCTCGGTGGACGAATCGGCCATCACCGGTGAGTCCGCGCCCGTCATCCGCGAATCCGGCGGTGACCGTTCGGCGGTCACCGGTGGCACCACGGTGCTGTCGGACCGCATCGTCGTCAAGATCACCCAGGAGCCGGGCGGCTCGTTCATCGACAAGATGATCGCGCTCGTGGAGGGCGCGTCGCGGCAGAAGACGCCGAACGAGATCGCGCTCAATATCCTGCTGGCCGCGCTCACCATCATCTTCGTGTTCGCGGTGGTCACGCTGCAGCCGCCCGCCATCTATGCCAAGGCGAGCAACCCTGGCGTGCTGGACAATCTGGCGCTGGATGGCAACGGTGTCACCGGCATCGTGATGGTGTCGCTGCTGGTGTGCCTGATCCCGACGACCATCGGCGCGCTGCTGT
>NZ_JBSGBY010000658.1:0-4475 GCF_053601505.1 Nocardia sp. NPDC004722 | reverse complement strand
GTCAGCGTGGTGGTGATCGGCAGCGGCATCGCGGGCGTGACGGCCGCCGACTTCATCCGCCGCGGCCACCCCGACTGCGAAATCCACCTGGTCGGCGCGCACCGCGGCGGCGATACCCACGACCACGACGGCGGCCACAGCCATGACACCGGGCTGTCGGCCGTCGACATCCGCCGCTATCGGGTGCCGCTGTCGGAAATCGGTTTCACCGCAATCGAATTCCGCACCGGCCCGTACGCGACCGGCATCCTCACCGCGGTGCGGCCCAACTGATCGGGGCCCGACTGATCAGGCCGGTTCGGCCCCGGTGGCGGCCGGGCGTTTGGGGTCGTTGGACCACTGCGACCAGGAGCCGGGGTAGAGCGCGGCGTCGATGCCCGCCACCGCGAGCGCGGCCACCTGGTGCGCGGCCGTCACGCCGGAACCGCAGTATGCCGCGACCGGGCCGGAGCCCAATCCCTCGAAGCGGGAACGCAATTCGTCCACGGACTTGAAATGCCCGGTGGCGGTGAGGTTTTCGGCGGTCGGCGCGCTGACCGCGCCCGGAATATGGCCCGCGCGCGGATCGATGGGTTCCACCTCGCCGCGGTAGCGCTCGCCCGCGCGGGCATCCAGCAGCAGGCCCTGCCACCCGGCCGCGCCGTCGGCGTCGACGGTCGGCATATTGCCCGGGGACAGCACCACGCTGCCGGGCTCCGGATCGGGTTCGTCGCCGGAAACGACTTTGCCACCGGCGTTTTCCCAGGCAGGCAAGCCGCCGTCGAGAATGCGGACGTCGGCGACGCCGCCCCAGCGCAGCAGCCACCACGCCCGCGCGGCGGCCATGCCGCCGGTGGCGTCGTAGACGACCACGGTGTCCCCGTCGGACACGCCCCAGCTGCGCGCGCACTTCTGCAGGTGCGCCAGTTCCGGCATCGGGTGGCGGCCCTTGGCGGCGGAGGCGGGCGCGGCCAGCTCGGTCTCCAGGTCGACGAACACGGCCCCGGGAATGTGCCCGTCCAAATAGTGCTGCGGCCCATCGGGATCCCCGAGCGCCCATCGCACGTCCAGTAGCCGCACCCGGCCGCCGCCCGCGCTCAGCAACTCCTGAAGTTCCGCAACCGAGATCAGCACCGCGCTCAAGCCAACTCCTCTTCGCCGATTCACCACACCATGAAGCCGAACGAACCCACCCTAGCCCCTGCCCGGGCCGGGCTCAGGGCTTGGCCGGGGGCAGGAACCAGCGGACGACCAGCCCGGCGACCAGGGCCCAGAAGGCCGCACCGATGCCGAGCAGGCCGATGCCCGACGCCGCGACGAGGAAGGTCAGGGCGGCGGCGGTGCGATGGGCGGCGGGTGACAGGGCGGCGGTCAGGGCCCCGGCCAGGGTGGCGATGAGGGCAAGGCCCGCAACGGTTTCCAGCACTCCCTTCGGCGCCGCGGCCACCAGGGCCACGAGTGCGCCGGAGGCCAGGGCGAGGACCAGATACGAGCAGCCCGCGGTGAAGGCCGCGATCCAGCGCCGCTTCGGATCCGGATGCGCGGCGGGGGCGGCCGACAGCGCCGCGCTGATGGCGGCCAGGTTGATGGCGTGCCCGCCCGCCGCCGCGCCGAGCACCGTGCCCAGGCCCGTGACGGTCATGGCGGCCCGCCACGGCACGCGGTAGTCGAAGGTGCGCATGACGGCGGTGCCCGGAATGTTCTGGGCGGCCATGGTCACGATGTAGAGCGGGATCGCGACGCCGATCATGGCCTGCCAACTCCAGTGCGGCACAGTCCATTCCACGCGCGGTACCATGGCCGACAGCTCGAGGCGGCGATGCGTCACCGCGATGTCGATGCCCGCGCCGACCGCCGCCACGGCGAAGGCCGCCAGCACCGACCAGCGCGGCGCGAAGCGTTGCAACACCAGCCAGGTCACGATGACCGGCACCACCACGGCCGGGCTCACCGGCAGCGCCTTGGCCGGGGCCAGGCACAGCGGCAGCAGCACCCCGGCCAGCATGGCCTGTGCGATCTCGACCGGGATCGCGGCGATCAGCGCACCCAGGCGCTGCCAGAAGCCGGTCAGCACAATGAGTCCGCCCGCCACCGCGAACGCGCCCACGGCCGCCGCCCAGCCGCCCGCGACCGCCCCGGTGCTCGCCAGCAGGGCCGCGCCCGGCGTGGACCAGGCCAGTGTGATCGGCATGCGGTAGCGCCGACTCAACACGAGCATGCCGAGCCCCTGGGTGACGCAGACCGCCAGCAGTCCGGACGCCGCCTGCGCCGAGGTCGCGCCCATGGCGGTCAGGCCGGTCAGCACCACCGCGAAGGAACTGGTGAATCCGACCAGGGCGGTGACGATTCCGGCCCCGATGGGCTGGCCGAGGCCCACCTCGGGTGGGCTCTCGATCGTCTCGGGGCCGGTGACGCTGGTGCTCATCGGGTCATCGTCCCGGTCCAGTCGCCCCCGGGTCAGCGGCCAATCCGCCGAAACTGGACTGAAATTCGCGCGTTGATCACGGCCGATCGACCTCGGGGGCCGGGCGAGACGGGCCATTGGTCAGGCGGTCCAGCAACGGGGTGATGCGCGGACCGACCAACTGCTGCATGACCAGGGCCATATTGGTGCGCTCCACACCCGGCACCTTCAGGATGCGACCGGTCAGGCGGTACAGGTCCTCCGCGTCGACGGCGACCACCCGCACGGTCAGATCCGTCGTCCCGCTCACCCCGCAGACCTCGGTGACCTCCGGAATCTCGGCCAGTTCGGCAACCACCGAGTCGAGCCGATGCTGATCGACGATCACCGCCACGAAGGCTGCCAGCGAGTAGCCCAGCGCCCGCGGATCCACCCGGCGTTCGAAGCTGGCGAGCACCCCGGCCGCCTCCCAGCGAGCCAGTCTGGCCTGCACGGTATTGCGTGAGAGGCCCAGGCGCGCGGCCAGTTCGACACCCGTGGCGCGGGGATTGGCCACCAGCTCCAGCAACAGCCTGGCATCGGTGGCATCCAGCGGGGCAGAAAGTGGCTCCCTGCTGCTCATGGGGATCAGTATGACACCCGCGACCGGCCATCGACCGAGCATTCTGCACAGTTCGGCGCGCCTTACTTGCGCAGATCGCCAGCCGGAGGATGCTGAGTGGTACAGGACACACATCGGTTGCTCACGGGACACAATCCCCAGGCGACAACGGTGTAACCCGGTGTCAGGAGGCGATATCCATGCCCGAGAAGAACACCTACCCGGTGCAGCTCGTACAGCCCGACGGCCGACGCGTATTCGACCCCGTCCACGCCCCGCTGGTCGCCGATATCGGCGGCGCGCAACTGCGTGCCATGTACTCCGACATGGTCGTGGCCCGGCGCATCGACACCGAGGCCACCGCCCTGCAACGCCAGGGCCAACTCGGACTCTGGCCCCCGCTGCTCGGCCAGGAGGCCGCGCAGATCGGTTCGGCCCACGCCCTGCATTCCGATGATTACGTGTTCTGCAGTTACCGCGAGGCCGGTGTCGCGCTCTGCCGCGGGGTCGCGCCCGAGGACATGACCCGGCTCTGGCGCGGCGTCGCGCATTCCTGCTGGGACGCCGACGCGGTGAAGATGACCAATCCGGCGATCGTGGTCGGCGCGCAGGGATTACACGCCACCGGCTATGCCTACGCCGCCCATCTCGAGGGCGCGGAGATCGCCACCATCGCCTACTTCGGCGACGGCGCGACCAGTCAGGGCGATATCGCCGAGGCGCTCGGCTTCGCGGCGAGCTGGTCGGCGCCGGTGGTGTTCTTCTGCCAGAACAATCAGTGGGCCATCAGCGCGCCCGTGCGGGTGCAGTCCGCCACCCCAATCGCGCGGCGCGCCCTCGGTTACGGCATCCCCGGTGTCCAGGTGGACGGCAATGACGCGCTCGCCGTGCTGGCGGTGACCCGGCAGGCGTTGCAGCACGCGCGATCCGGGGCGGGGCCGAGTTTCATCGAGGCCATCACCTACCGCATGGGTCCGCACACCACCGCCGACGATCCGACCCGCTACCGCGCCGACGCCGAGCTCGAGCTCTGGCGGCAGCGCGATCCCATCGACCGGCTGCGGCGGCTGCTGGAACGAGAAAAGCTGTGGGACAGCGATTTCGAGACCGAGGTCGAAGTGCGGGCGGACGCCGTGGCCGCCCGATTGCGCACCGCCACCCTCACCATGCCGGATCCCGAACCCGGCGAGTTGTTCGAACACGTCTACGCCACACCGCACCGCCTGATCGAGGAGGAACGCCGCGCGTACACCGCCTATCTGGAGGGAGTGGGACGATGAAGACCACCTTCGCGGGAGCCATCAATCACGGACTGCGCCGGGCGCTCGAGGACGACCCCAAGGTCGTGCTCATGGGTGAGGACATCGGCCGCCTCGGCGGCGTCTTCCGGGTCACCGACACGCTGCAGAAGGATTTCGCCGCGAAGATCAGCACGATCCCGGCATTGGCCAGCAGCCGCGCCCAGAAATGGTGCCGGAACACCAGAATGTC
>NZ_JBSGBY010000657.1:0-4492 GCF_053601505.1 Nocardia sp. NPDC004722 | reverse complement strand
CGCGCTGACACCCACACTCGCCCTGCTGGGCACGCCCGCGTCCCGGCGCGGCTGGTGGTGGCGCATCGGCGCGGGCAGCGTCTGCGCGGTCGCCGCGGATGCGGCCATGGCACTGGCGCATTCACCCTGGCCGGTGGTCGCGGCGCGACTGTGCGCGGGACTGTCGGTCGGGCTGGTGACCGGCTCACTGGCCGGACTGATCCTCGAACGCCAGGGTGAAAGCGGGCGCACGGCCATGGCCGTGGCGACCGTGCTCGGCTCGGCGCTGGGAACCCTTGCGGCGGCGGTGATCGCGCAGTATCTGCCCGCGCCCGGGGTGACCGTGTATCTCGCGCACGCGGCGCTGCTCGCGGCCGTCGCGACGGCGGTGCTCACCGATCGGGCGGCGCGCCCGGCCGGGGCGGCACCGGTCCGCGCGGCCCTCTCCGCGGCGAGGGAACCCCGAATTGCCGGATACCTCAGCGGAATCGCCGCCTGGGTGTCGGCGGGGCTGGTGGTCGCCCTGCTGCCGAGCTACGGGGCCGAACTGCTGGGCACGACCAACCTGGCGCTGCTCGCACTGCCGGTGACGCTGTATCTGACGACCGCGTGGCTGGCCCAGCGGATGCTGCCGCCGGACCGGCTGCCCGCGGAAACGCTGGCGGCACAGGGGCTGATCATCGCCGGAGTCGCCCTGGCGGCGGCCGTGTCCTGGATTCCGAGCCTGGCGCTGCTGCTGTGCGGCGGCGTGGTGGCCGGGTTCGGGCAGGGCATCGCCTACCGGTCCGGACTCCGGATCGTCAGTGCCGCAACACCTCCCGATCAGCATGCGCGGGCCGCCTCGCGTTTCGCGGGCGTGGCGTACGCGTGCGCGGCGGTGGCGACCCTCGGCTTCGGGGCCCTCGCGACCGTCGGATCCATGCGGGACGCGGTGCTCGCCGCCGCGGCCGTCCTCGTCCTGGTGGCCGCGGCCACCGCCGTCGTCCGTCGGCGCGCAACGGCGCGTGCCGCGGACTCCCTTCCCGTTCAGCAGATCTCGACAACCGCATAATTCCGCCCGCCGAATTCGACGAAACAAAGGCGAAGGCATGATAATTCACGCGCGAATTCCGATCGCGCGCCATTTGTCGTGCGCGCGATGATATTCGAGTTCCGATATCCCACAATTCGACGAAACGAAGTCGTTACGCGAGTTCACCGGCACATAAACTCCCGGGGTTTCACTGGAATACATCAGCTTCAAAGACATTCTCTCCGAATGGATTCCAGAAATGGCAGCACACACCACAGCCGACACGCTCACCCGCAGTCTCGGCCGGCTGGATCTCATCGCGATGGGCGTCGGCACCATCGTGGGCGCGGGCATCTTCGTCACCACCGGCATCGCCGCCGCGACCAAGGCCGGCCCCGCCATCGTCCTCTCGTTCGTGCTGGCCGGAGCCATCTGCGTGCTGGTGGCGCTGTGCTACAGCGAACTCGCCTCCATGACACCGCTCTCCGGCAGCGCCTACACCTACACCCGGGGCACACTGGGTGAGGTGCCCGCCTTCCTGGTCGGCTGGAATCTGCTGCTCGAATACGCGGTGGCGGCCTCGGCCATCGCCATCGGCTGGTCCGGATTGTTCGGCGCGGCCCTGAATTCCTTGTTCGGAGTGACACTGCCCAAAGCGATTTCGGCGGGCCCCAGCGATGGCGGCGTCATCAATCTGCCGGCGGTTCTCGTTGTCGCGGTGGTGGTCGGCGTTCTCGTGCTCGAGGTCAAACTCACCGCCGTCGTGGTGAAAACTCTGGTGGCCTTGACCATCGGTGTTCTCATTCTCGTGATCGCGATCGGCGCACCGCATGTGCACGCCGGGAATTGGTCGCCGTTCCTGCCGTTCGGCGTGCACGGGATCGCGGCGGGGGCGGCGCTGGCGTTCTTCGCGTACCTCGGTTTCGACGTGGTGGCGACCTCCGCCGAGGAGACCCGCGATCCCCGCCGGGACCTGCCCTGGGGCATCATCGGCTCGGTCGTGATCGCGACCGCCCTGTACGTGGCCGTCAGCGCCGTATTGACCGGTGTCGCACCGTATTCCACGCTCGGCAATGCCGCGCCGGTCGCGACCGCGCTGGCCGCCGTGGGCGCGGGCTGGATCGGCAAGGTGATCCTGGTGGCCTCGGTGATCGCGCTCACCAAGGGCCTGCTCATGGTGTGTTACGGCCCGACCCGCCTGGTGTTCGCGATGGCCCGCGACGGCATGGTGCCCAAGGCCCTGTGCCGCACGGGCTCCCGGGGCACCCCGGTGCGCCTGAGCCTGCTGCTGGGCACGGTGGTGGCCGTGGTGGCCGGGCTGCTGCCCATCGGCACGGTGGCTGAGCTGGTCAATATCGGCGCGCTGTTCGCCTTCGTCATCGTCGCGCTCGGCGTGCTGATCCTGCGCCGCACCGCACCCGAGCGGCCGCGCCCGTTCCGGGTACCGCTGCTGCCGGTGGTGGCGATCGCCGCGATCGCCGGATGCATCTGGCTGGCCACCACATTCGAGGCGCTGACCTGGCTGCGGTTCGTCATCTGGAGCGCCGCGGGCGTGGCGCTGTACGTGTTCTACGGCCGCGGCCATGCCGTACCGATCCCCGGCAGCACCACCGAACCCGACCCGAGCGCCACTTCCGCAGAGCCGACGTCCACGCCCGCCGACGCCGCCCTGACCGCCTCCGCGACCGCGCCCGCCGGGGGTGCCGCGTGACCGCGCAACTCGACAGCTTCTATCCCACCCGTGTCGATTTCGGCACCCTCGACGAGATCCATCGCGCCGCCGCGGCCGCCCTGCCCGCCGATGTCCTGGATTTCGTGGAGGGCGGCGCGGGCCGGGAACTCACCCTGCGCGACAACCGGCTGGCGTTCGAGCGCTGGCGCATCCTGCCCGCCCCCATGAGCGGGGTGGGCGCGCCCTCGACCCGCACCGAATTCCTCGGCATGCCCTTGGCGACACCGATTCTCACCGCCCCGTTCGGCGGTGACGCGCTGTTCCATCCGGACGGGCATCCGGCCGTGGCCCGGGCCGCCCAGGCCCGGGGAGCGCTGTCCGTCGTGCCGGAGGCGGGCAGTTACTCCTATCAGCGGGTGCGGGCGGCCGCGCCGCAGGCCGCCCGCATCGCGCAGGTGCACCCCTTCGGGCATGCCGCGCTGGTGGCCGAGCGGGTGGCCCGGCTGGGATACGAGGCGCTGTGCGTCACCCTGGACTGCCCGGTCGGCGGGTTCCGCACCCGCAATATGGCCAATCGCTTCGACCCCGATCAACGCCATTTCGCGGGCAATCTGACCGGCGCGGACGGTGCGCCCGGGGTGGCCGAGGTGTTCGGCCAGCTGCTCAAACGCGGTGGCATGGTGTGGGATTGGACCGAACTGGCGGGCGCGGCGACCGGGTTCGGGCTGCCGTGGATCGCCAAGGGCGTGCTCACCCCAGCCGCCGCCGAACGCGCCCTGGACATCGGCGCGAGCGCCCTGGTGGTGTCCAATCACGGTGGGCGGCAGGTGGATCCGGCTCCGGCGAGCCTGGACATGCTGCCGGGCATCCGCGCGGCCGTCGGCCCGGAGCTGCCGATCCTGCTGGACAGCGGGATTCGCACCGGCAGCGACGTGTACACGGCGCTGGCGCTGGGCGCGGACGCGGTGATCATCGGCCGCGCCGCCATCTACGGTCTGGCCGCGGCCGGGCAGGCGGGCGTGGACCGGGTGCTGGAGCTGCTCACCGAGGAGCTGCGCACGCTGATGATCCTCTCCGGGGCGCGCACCGTCGCCGACATCGACGCCTCCCGGATCACGCGGGCGGCATCGTGAGCGCATTCCCGCTGGCACGCAGCGCATCCGGGCTGGTGTTCACCTCCGGCCTGGCCGCCCTCGACCCGGACACGCTGCGCGTCACCGCCGACACCTTCGACGGACAGGCGGCCGAGGTGTTCCGTCAGCTCGACGCCGCCCTCGCCGCCGCGGGCAGCGACCGCGCGCAGGTGCTGCGCCTGGACTGCTATCTCGCGGACCGCCGCTGGTTCCCCGACTGGCACCACACTTTCCGCCACTACTTCCCGACGGCCGCACCGGCGCGGATCACCACCGTCACCACCCTGCCCATCGACGGGCTGCTCATCGAAATCCAGGCGATCGCCGTCGCCACCGCTCAGGAAGATCGATCATGACCGCAGTCACTCCGCTCGTCCATTCCCCTTCCCATATCGGCGATTTCACCATCCGGGACGTCATCGAGGGCCAGACCGCCGGGCAGCTCATCGTCGCCGCCGACGACTGGGGCTGGTGGGTCACCCTGCTGGGTGGCGACACCATCGCGCCCACCACCGGTATTCAGCACACCGTCGCCGAGGGTCTGGTGCGCGCCGGGTTCCTGATCCGGCGCGGGCACCGCTATCAGCTCACCCACACCGGGCACGACGTGGGCAAGAATCGCGGCTTCGTGCGGGTCGCGGACCCGACAGCCTGCGCGTCAACTTCGACGGGGACGATCTGTATCCGGATGTGCGC
>NZ_JBSGBY010000656.1:0-4494 GCF_053601505.1 Nocardia sp. NPDC004722 | reverse complement strand
CCGCAGGGCGGTCTGCGCGAACGAGGTGCCGTCGCCGTGGGGCAGTCGCACCCAGAGGGTCTGGCCGCCGGTGACCGGCGGAACGTCCCAATCCGGTAGTGCCGCCGCGAGTTTCGTGCGCAGCAGGTCGTGACCGGCCCGCAGGCGGGTGGCGCGGTCCGGGGCGGTGGTGTCTATGGCGGGTACCAGGGCCGTCGCGACCAGTTGGGCGGGCAGATTCCCGCCCAGGTCGTGGACGGCGCGCAGCCTGGTGAGGCGGGCGATCACCGGCTCGGCGGCCCGAATCCAGCCGACTCGCAGTCCGCCCCACAGGTTCTTGCTCAGCGAGCCGATCGAGATCACGGCGTCGGCGTCGGCGGCCAGGGGCGGTGGGGTCGAGGCTCCGGGGAAGCCGAGGTCGGCGGTGATCTCGTCGGCGATCAATGGAACATCTTGTGCCGCCGCGATATTCGCGATCCGGCGACGGCGCAGTCCGGAAAGCACCGCGCCGGTGGGGTTCTGGAAGGTCGGAGTCAGGTACGCCAGGACCGGTCGGCGCGTCCGCACCGCCGCCTCGAATCCGGGGAAGCCGATCGGGAGGGTGGTGAGCACCGCGGCTTCCTCGTGGAAAGCCTCCAATGCGCCCGGGTACGTGGGTGTTTCGACCAGTACTCGATCCCCGGGCCGCACGAAGGCGCGGGCCAGCAGCGACAGGGCCTGCTGACCGCCGTTGGTGACGAGGATCTGTTCGGGCCGGGTGGGCGCGCCCAGCCGGGTGTAGCGGTCCGCGATCGCCGCTCGCAGCGGCGCGTAACCCGCGGGGTGGTAACCGATCTCGGCGGTCATGGCCGCGAGCATCGGCACCATCTCGGCGTAGGCGTCGGTGACGATCGCGGGCGGTGCTTCCGGGGCGGCACAGGCCAGGGAGATCAGATCCGGCTGCGGCTCCAACAGATTCAGGAACATGGGTGCGCTGGTGGTATCGGTGGCGGGCCCGGCGACCGCGCCGCTCACCCGGGTACCGCTCCCCCGCCGCCGTTCGATGCGCCCTTCGGCGGCCAGCAGGTCATAGGCGGCGATGACCGTATTCCGGCCCACCGCCAGCTGTTTCGCGAACACCCGATCCGGCGGCAGCAGCGCTCCGGCAGCCAGCTCGCCATCCTCGATCAGCTGCCGCAATCGCCCCGCCAGCAGCACATACAGCGGCCCGCGCCCCGACGACCAGCGCCCCAGCCGTTCGGTCACCTCGATTGGATCCATAACGGAACCAATCCTGCCGCATTGGCCCTGCCTTCACCACCGCGATCCGCCGACGATGGTCCCCATGACCGAAACAGCTCCCTCCACCCCCGCCACCTCGATCCCCGCCACCATCGCCACCCTCCCCGGCCCCTTCCAGCAACGAGAACTGGCCCGCGTCAACGACTCCGTCGTCCGCGTCGCCCAAATCCACGGCGAATTCCCCTGGCACCACCACGACGAGGACGAACTCTTCCTCTGCTGGGACGGCACCTTCCGCCTCGACCTGGAGGGCCGCACCCCCGTAACCCTCACCCCCGGCGACCTTTTCACCGTCCCCCGCGGCCTCCGCCACCGCCCAGTCGCCGACTCCCCCGCCCACGTGATCCTCATCGAACGCCCCGAAACCACCCAGTACGGCAGTTGATTACCATCCACGGTTCGTCAGGCCGGGTCGACCAATTCGCGCGGCGCGGCCTGCCGCCAGGAGTCGGTGATGATCGCCTCCAGCTCCTCGGCATCGTCCAGTGCCGCGAGCCGCACTCGCACCCAGGCGTTCATCACCTCGTGCGACGCGATCCAGAACTTGTCCGGCTCGGCCTGCACCAACTCGTCCCGATCCGCGATCGGGCAGCGCACGGCCATCGAGGTCTCGCCCTCCGGCAGCGTCAGAAACAGCTTCCCCGCCACCCGGAACGTGGGCATCTCCCACTCGAACCCCTCTTTGGTGCGCGCCAGCGAAAGCGCCACCGCCCGAACCTCATCCCCGCTCACCGTCATACCCCGATGTTGCCAGGACCCGCCGACAGCCCGGTCAGCGACCGAGGTCGAAAAGGGTGTTCGGCGTCACGGAGATTTCGAAGGGCTGGTCCACGACGAGAAGTTCATCGCCGGTGACGATCCGACTGTTGCCGTAGCCGCCCTTCACGAGGTCGAGGGCCTCGATCCGCGGGGCGGGACGGAAATCCACGATCCAGTAGTGCGGAATACCAGCGGCCGCATACTCATCCCGCTTGATCTTGCGGTCATGGGCCTCGCTGCCGCTGCGGCGCGAGACGACCTCGGCGACCAGGAAGAGGTCCGCAGGATCGAGAAAGATCTCGTCGGCCTCGACCGCCGCCCGTTCGGCGGCGGCATCGAGGATGAAGACGTCCGGCTTGCGGATACCGGTGGGGAACCGAAACTCGTACTCACCGCCGTCGACGAATGCGTCGACGGCGGCACGCTGCGCCGCGTCCGTAAAGAGCTGCCGCAGTCCCCGACCCATTCGATTGTGACGCCCCGACGGCGACATCTTCTCGATCAGCCATCCGTTCCACAGCTCGTAGCCTTTACCCTCTTCCGGGCTGTTGTGCAGATCATCCGGAGTGTAGGGGCCATGGCCGAACGTCGGATCGGAATCGAGCGCAGCGCTCACAGCTCCTCCTCGATGCGGTCGGCCACCGGCGGTTTCAACGCCCGACGAACGTAAATACGCCCGACGAACGTAAATACGCTCGATGAACGTAAATACGAGACTGGGTCAGGATATGCCGGTAGAGCCCGGGACCACCATCGTTGGAGTGTCAGCGGCTATTTGGCGGCGTTGGTGAAGGCGGGGGTGAGTTTGTCGAGGAGGTAGGGGAGGGCCAAGGGGGTGGGTTGGTTGATGGCGCTGATTTCTTGGACGGTGAGGAAGACTACGGCGTTCTTTTTGACGGCGGGGAGGTCGTTGTATCCGGGGAGGGCTCGGTACTTTTCGTCCATGCCGGGTGAGTAGCCAGCGAGGAGGAGGT
Source organism: Nocardia sp. NPDC004722 (assembly GCF_053601505.1). Classification (NCBI taxonomy): domain Bacteria; kingdom Bacillati; phylum Actinomycetota; class Actinomycetes; order Mycobacteriales; family Nocardiaceae; genus Nocardia; species Nocardia sp. NPDC004722. Next base: position 1,501 of record NZ_JBSGBY010000656.1, on the reverse strand, counting down.
CGGAGGTCAGTTCGTCGAGGCGTTCGGGGGAGAGGGCGAGGCGGCCGGCGTTGCCGCCCTGGGCGACCAGGTTGGCGGGGATGGTCATGCCGAGTTGGGTGAACAGGCGGGTGGAGCCGTCGTCGGGGGCCGTCAGGACCATGAGCTGGGTGGGACCCGCGAGCCAGGAGCTGGTGAAGGTCTTGCCCTTCAGGCCCGGATTGCGTTGGGAGATGCCGTCGATGCGGGCATTGAGGTCGGCGATGAGCTTGTCGGCGTCGGGGGTCTTGTGCAGCACCTGGCCGAGGGCGCGGACCTGGTCGGCCCAGGGGGTGATGGCCTCCTTGCCGAGGCCGGGCAGGGTGGGCGCGACCTTCGACAGGTCGCCGTAGGTCTTGGCGTCGGCGATGAACGAGTCGGCCAGGATCAGATCGGGATTCAGGGCCGCGACCTGTTCGGCGAGGTTGCCGGTGGTCTGCAGCGCCTTGGACTGCGACAGCGCGGCGGGCTCCCAGGGCGGCGCGCCCTTGCTCAGGACCGCGATGTTGTCGATGTAGCCGACCGGGGTGACGCCGAGGGCTTGCGCGGTGTCGAGCCACTGGTTGCCGAGCGCCACGACGCGTTTGGGGGTGCCGTTGACGGTGGTCTGGCCGAGGGCGTGGGTGATGGTGACCGGTTCGCCGCCGCCGGAGGCGTCGTCGCCGGAGGATCCGCAGGCCGTCAGCCCGAACGCGAGCACCCCCGCGAGCGCCGCCAGAGCCGTCCGCACCGCGATCGATCGCCTGCCGCGTGCCGGTCCGGGCATCGAGAACGCCGACTTCATCGTGACTCTCCTGTCTGCCGATGCCCGCCCACACGGCCGAGCGGTAGGTGAGCCTAGCCTAATTTTCTTGACAATCGGTGAGCGTTGTCGCCGATTCGATCCCGATCGGGGTGGCCTACCGTGCTCTCGATCGGTTAGGTTAGGGTTGGATAAGTTAGAACCCGGGGGTTTGGAACGATGGAGCGTGCGGTGCCGGAGATGTTGTCCGCCGTCGAGCATCACCGGCTCGTGGACGAATGGGCCAACGGCGTCGAACTGTACGACGTGCCGTCGGTGCCGATGCTGATCGACTGCGGCCGGCGCGTGCCCGCCTTGCGCACCGCGGTGCGCTGCGGCGACCACATCCTCACCTACGCCGAACTCTACGAACGCCTCGACGGCGGTGTCACCGGAACCGCGGGCCCGACCCTCGACGATCTGGCCCGGCTGCTGTGCGATATCGCCGCGGCCGCCGAATTCGGCGCGGTGCTGGCCGATTTGGGTCCGCAGGGCACCGGCCTGAAGCCGGTCGCGGTGGCCGCGGCCGCCGACGATCGCCGGGCCGTGGCCGCCGACCGGCGCGACTGCTCCATCGACAAGGCCTACGGCTCACCGGATGTGCGCCTGCTCGCCACCCGCTGGGACACCACCGACGCCGCGGTCGAACTGCTGGCCGTGCTCGCCGACGGCGCGACCCTGGTGCTGGCCACCGCCGCCCAG
>NZ_JBSGBY010000655.1:0-4502 GCF_053601505.1 Nocardia sp. NPDC004722 | reverse complement strand
GGCCTCCACCGACTCGACACCGTTCGCCCTACCCGGATTCGGGCGTCTCACGCGGATTGAAGGCGGAGCCGCCGGGTAGTGCGTCGACGTAATTCGCGACCACTCTCGAGGAGGACGACCATGCCGGCGAAGCCTATTCAGAGCCCGCTCAGCGGCGACAACCTGCGTGTGACCGGAGACGCGTTGCAGCAGACCGTCGTCGATCTGATCGATCTCTCGCTGATCGCCAAGCAGGCGCATTGGAACGTGATCGGCCCGCATTTTCGTTCGGTGCATCTGGGACTGGACGAAGTGGTCACGGCGGCAAGGGAATTCACCGACGCGGCCGCCGAGCGCGCCACGGCGATCGGTGTCAGCCCCGACGGCCGGGCCGCCACCGTGGTCAAGGAATCCGCAGCGCAGGGGGTCGGGGACGGCTGGCAGTACGACACCGTCGTCATCGACGCCATGGTCGACAATCTCTGGGCCGTGATCACCCGGCTGCGCGAACACATCCAGGCCACCGAGACGGCCGACCCTGTCACCCAGGATCTCCTGATCGAAATCGGCGGGCGGCTGGAACAGCTGCATTGGATGTGGCAGGCCCAGCAGGCGTAGCCGTCGCCGCTTCCATCCGCGGTCGTTTGGTGCGGTGGGGCAGGGGTAGACGGTGATCATGATCGTCCCCGACGCGGCCGCGAGCCGCACGACAGCAATCGACGACATCGTCGTGGTCGTGCCCGCGTGCGACGAAGAACGATGGCTGGGTGGATGTCTCGACGCGCTCGCGCGCAGCGCCCGGCATATCGACGTTCCGGTGCGGGTGCTGGTGGTGCTGGATGCGTGCACCGATGGCTCGGCGGCGATAGTGAGGGCGGCCGGGGCGGACAGCGTGGCGGTCTCGTGTCGCAGTGTCGGCGCCGCGCGAGCGGCTGGTTTCGCCGTCGCCCGCGGACGTGGCGACCGGACATGGTTCGCCACCACCGACGCGGATTCGCGAGTCGACCCGCTGTGGCTCGAGCGCCAATTGACTTATGCCCGTGGAGGTTATGGCGTAGTCGCCGGAGTCGTCACGGTAGCGGACTGGCATGGCTACCGCCGCGATACGCGCCGCCGATACGAACTGCGGTATCAGGCAGGCTGGGAAGCCGGGCATCGTCACGTCCACGGGGCAAACCTCGGGTTTCGCGCTGATAGTTATTGGCACACGGGAGGATTCGCCGATCTGGCAACTGGCGAGGACGTCGAGTTCGTCGGCCGGGCACAGGCGCGCGGGGAACGAGTGGCCTGGGCGCGCGACGTCGTGGTCGCGACCTCTGCCCGCCGAATCGGGCGCGCCCCTGCCGGTTTCGCCGCTCACCTGCGTGGTCTGCAGGGGGAGTCCTCGCCAGGCTCGAGGGCGGAAGGCGACTGAGCATGGTCGTGAACGTCGAGCGGAGCTATCTGCAGGATCGGCTGCGCACTCTGTCGTTGTCAGGGCGTTTGGCTCTCCCGTGTCCGGGCGAAGGCAACACCCGCGAGCGATTCCGGATACTGGCGGCGTTGAGCGCCGAGAACACGGTGCTCGGACGCCTCACCGAGGCGCACGCCGACGCGGCGGCGATCCTGCGCGAGTTGGGCGGGCCGCCCCCGACTTCCGGACAGCTCTGGGGAGTCTGGGCGGCCGAGCCGCCAAAGTCCGTGCTGAGGGCACGGCGCGGCCGATCGGGATGGGTGCTCGAGGGGCGCAAACTCTGGTGTTCGGGAGCAACGATGTGCAGCCACGCCCTGGTCTCCGCCCGCGACGGCGAGCAGCGGCGACTGTTCGCGGTCGCGTTGGGACAGCCCACGGTCAGACCCGTGCCCGACAGCTGGCACGCGGTAGGGATGCGCGATTCCGATTCCGGCGCGGTGGATTTCGATCATTCCGAGGCGACGGCCATAGGCGAGCCGGGCGCCTACCTCGACCGTGCGGGGTTCTGGCACGGCGCGATCGGGGTGGCGGCGTGCTGGTACGGCAGCGCCTGCGGCGTGGCGCATCCATTGTGGGAACGCGCCGCCGCGGCACGAGCCGACGAACACCAGCTGGCCCACCTCGGCGCGATCGCCGGCACGCTGCACGCCGCGCGACTGGCGCTGAGTCGGGCGGCCGACGAAATCGACTCTCGGCCCATGGATCTGGTCATCGGCCGAGTTCGTGCCCGGACCGTCCGCGCCATCGTGGAAGACGCGGCGACCGCCACCTTGGACCGGGTGGGCCGTGCGCTCGGTGCGACACCGTTGTGCGCCGACGCCGCCCATGCCCGCCGCGTGGCCGACCTCACCGTGTACCTCCGCCAAAGCCACGCCGAAGTCGATCTGGCCGATCTGGGCCGCGATATCGCCGAGGAGGTCCCCGCATGGCTGAACCTGTGATCGAGACCTGTGCTGCCGGGACGCCTGACGAGGTATGGCGGCCGTGGCGGGATCGTGCTGCGCCGCTGCCGATTCCGCGCTGGCAGCGCCTGATCGTGGTGGCGGCCCATCCCGATGACGAGGTGCTCGGCGCGGGCGGTCTGATCGCGCTGGCCCGCCGCGCCGAGGTACCGGTCACCATCGTGATCGCCAGCGATGGTGAAGCCTCGCACCCGGAGTCTCCGTCGCACACACCGTCACGCTTGGCAACCCTGCGTGTCGACGAATCACACCGCGCCGCAGCCGAACTCGGCGCCGCACCGCCAATCCGGCTGGGCCTGCCGGATGGCAGGCTGGATTCGTGCGAACGGCAGCTGGTGAGCGCGCTGGGTGCGCTGTTGGGCAGTCCGGGTGAACCCGGTGTCCGGTGTGCGGCCACCTGGCGGCACGACGGGCATCCCGATCACGAGGCCGTGGGCCGTGCAGCGGCCGCCGCGTGTGCGAGCAGCGGCATCCGGATGCTGGAGTATCCGGTGTGGATGTGGCACTGGGCGACTCCGGCCCATCCGCTGGTGCGCGCGGCACAGCCCGTCTCGCTCCGCCTACCGGCGGCGGTGCACGCCGCGAAATGCCGTGCGCTGGCGCGCTTTCGCAGCCAGGTGCTCCCACTGTCGAACGACCCGGCCGACGCCGCGATTCTGCCGGAGCATGTATTGCGCAGATTCACCGGCGCGACCGAGACCTTTCTGCGATGAGCGCCGCACGCTTGCCGGACGGCTACTTCGAAGACCTGTATGCCGCCGACCCGGACCCGTGGAAATTCGCCACCCGATGGTACGAGCACCGCAAACGTGCCCTCACGATGGCCGCGCTGCCGCACCCCCGATACCGCGCCGCATTCGAACCCGGCTGTGGGCCAGGGTTTCTCACTCAGGAACTGGCTGCTCGCTGTGACCGCGTGCTGGCCACCGACGTGGTCGACCAGCCACTGCGAACGGCCCGCGCCCGGCTTCGTGGCCTCGCGGTCGGCGATAATGTCGAGTTCCGACGCTGGGCGCTCGGCGACGAGTGGCCCGCGGAGCGATTCGATCTCATCGTGCTGAGCGAAGTCGGCTACTACCTGTTTCCAGCAGACTTGCAGACGGCCATCGACGAATCCGTCGATCACCTCGACACCGGCGCGGCCTTGGTCTGCGTGCATTGGCGACATCCGGTTTCGGACTACCCACTGACCGGCGACCAGGTTCACACGCTCATCGGCGCGCACCCACGACTGACGTCGGCGGTCCACTACACCGACAAGGACTTCGTGCTGGACATCTACGGCCGCGCCGGCGACGACGCGATCTCCGTCGCGGACCGGGAAGGCCTCACCCGCCAGCCGGATAACGAGCCGGCTACTTCGTAGTGTCCGTGCGGCGATCGAAGGGCGGTGTGCGCTTAGAGTCGTACGGTCGAGGGAAGGGGCTGGTTGATGTTCGAGAAGGTCCTGCAGAAGTCGGTCGAGGTGGTGTTGCGCGGCGGCACGAGCGTGCAGGTGCCGCTCGCGGCGAAATACGTGGGCCGGTTGCGGCGGCGGCATCCCGATCGCACCCCCGCCGATATCGCCGGTGGGTTGGAGACGCGGTATCTGACCGTGGTGACGATCAGTGGTGCGCTCGCCGGGTTGAGCGCGGCGGTGCCCGGTGTCGGAACACTGATCGGGCTGGCGGTCAGCGGCGTCGAGTCGATCTTCTTCCTCGAAGCGTCGGCGCTGTACGCGGTTTCCGCGGGCACGGTCCACGGTATCGAGCACCTCCCGCCCAAACAGCGTCGAGCCATGGTGGTGACCGTCGTGCTGGGCGAGAGCGGGGCGGAGATGCTGGGCAAGAACGCCAGCCAATCCGCCCGTGACTGGGCAAGCGTGGTCGCCGACCGACTCCCCATCGTCCGCAATATCGACAATGCGATGGCCCGCAAATTCATCGTGTCTTTCCTCGCCAAACGCGCGGTCCTGCTGTTCGGCAAAACGCTGCCCGCCGGCATCGGCGCGATAATCGGCGGCATCGGCAACCGAGCCATGGCCAAGAGCGTCATCACCAACGCCCACAACAGCTTCGGCCCCGCCCCGACCCACTGGCCCGGCAGCGAACAACCGACCACCGCCCTCA
>NZ_JBSGBY010000654.1:0-4506 GCF_053601505.1 Nocardia sp. NPDC004722 | reverse complement strand
CGCACCCTGGTGACCCGGCGGTCCGGAACACCCGAATCCACCGGCATTCTCACCACACTGACGCCCCCGCCGTCGCCGCATTGGCCAGCCACATGGTTCGAAGTCGTGGTTGCAGCATCACATCTCCGTCCGCCGAAGCTCCCTGAAGGCGACGGTACGGTTACCAGATAAACCTCCAGGTGCCCGGACATGACCGATCAGCTTCCAATTCCGGACATTCAGGTCATCTTCGGGCGTTCCGGGAGTCCGCGGTGGTCAGAACGGTTTGGTGGGCAGGTACTTTCCATCCAGGGTGATGACCGCGCGCTCGCCGCCCTCGGGGTCGGCGACCTTCTTCACGTCGAGTTTGAAGTTGATGGCCGAGATGATGCCGTCGCCGAACTGCTCGTGCACCAGGGCTTTGAGGGTGGTGCCGTAGACCTGGAGCATCTCGTAGAAGCGGTAGATGGTCGGGTCGGTGGGGACGCCGCCGGGGATCGAGCCGCGCATCGGGATGGTTTGCAGCAGGCGGGCCGCGTCGTCGTCGAGGTCGAGCAGCTCCGCGACCGCGAGGGCCGACTTCTCCGGCAGCGGATGCTGACCCAGGATCGCGGCGGTGGTGAAGGCGGGCGAGAGCCCGGCCGCGTCGGCGATCTGCTGCCAGGTCAGGTCCTTGGCGATCTTGGCGGCGACGGCGATATCCGCCAGGGCTTCGCGGGCGGTCGGATCGAACTGTGCGTGCACCATGGTGGTGACTCCTTTCGGGAAGCCGCGCTCGCGGACGCGAGAACGGTGGTGTGGGAAGGGATTTCGGGGGTTCAGGCGGCGCGGAACGCGCCGGCGGGGTCGAGCGCCTCGACGCGCCCGCTGCCGATGTCGTACACCCAGCCGTGCAGGGTGAGGGTCTGCCGCGCCAGTGCCCGCGCCACCGAGGGATGGGTGGCGAGGTTGGCCAGCTGTGCCACCACATTGTGGCGAACCAAGGCCGATACCGCTGCGGCACCGGTGATTTCGGGATCGATGCGCGCGGTGGCGGCGTCGGCGTGCGAGAGCCAGTCCGCGACCGCGGGCATCCCCGACAGGTCCTGCCCCTGCGCCAGCGCGGTCATCGCGCCGCAGCCGCTGTGCCCGCACACCACGACGTCGGTGACGCCGAGCGCGCTCACCGCGTACTCGACGCTGGCGACGACCCCGTTCGCCGCGCCCGGCGTGTAGGGCGGGACCAGATTGCCCGCGGTGCGGATGACGAAGAGCTCTCCGGCTTCCGCGGAGGTGATGAGTTCCGGCACCACCCGGGCGTCGGAGCAGCCGATGAACAGTGCCCCGGGCCGGTGGTCGTCGGCGAGCCGGGCGAACAGTCCGGCCTTGGCCGGGAACACCTCGCGCTGGAATCGCCCGAGACCCTCCGTGAGGTTTGGCATGGGAACTCCTCTCCGATCATGCCGATCCCCTCAGACCGGCGAGTTCCACACTGCCTGAACTGGCACTATAGTGTCCAAGACGCAATACCGATCATCACTATCGTCCTCACCTATAGTTGGTCCGTGGCACCAGAACTCCGGCATCTGCGCTATCTGCTGGCCGTCGCCGAGCACGGCAACTTCACCCGGGCCGCCGAGGATCTGCACGTCTCGCAGCCGACGCTGTCGCAGCAGATTCGCCAGCTCGAGCGGCTGGTCGGCGTGCCGCTGCTGGACCGCACCGGCCGTTCGGTCCGGCTGACCGACGCCGGAGCCGTCTACGCCGAGCACCCCCGGCGGGCGCTGCGTGAACTGGCCGCCGCCGATCTGGCCGTCCACGATGTGGAGGACCTCACCCGGGGCCGTCTGCGGCTCGCGGTGACGCCGACCTTCACCGCGTACCTGGTCGGCCCGCTGATCGCGGAATTCCGCGCCCGCTATCCCGGCATCGCCCTGCATGTGCTCGAAACCGCCCAGGACGCCATGGAATCCGCGCTGCTGGCCGATGAGATCGATCTGGGGATCGCGTTCGCCGACGCCCCGATTCCGGGTCTCGATACCACCGCCCTGTTCGAGGAGGACCTGAGTCTCGTAGTGGGCGAACACCATCCGTTGGTCGGCGAACGCGGCCCGAGTTCGGCCGACCGTTCGACGAGCCCGCTGCCGATCGCCGTGCTCGCCGACCAGGAGCTCGCCCTGCTCAGCCGCGATTTCGCCACCCGCGGCCACATCGACGACTATCTGGCCGCGCACGGGGTGACGCCCCGGATCGCGGTGGAGACCAATGCCATTCCCTCGGTTCTCGAGATCGTGCGGCGCACCACCCTCGCCACGGTGCTGCCGCCGGCCATCGCGCACGCCCAGCCCGGACTGGGCACGCTCGTCCTGGATCCGCCGCTGCCGACCCGCACCGTCGCCCTGCTGCGGCGCGAGCACTCGTATCGTTCGGCGGCCACACGCGCGTTCACGCGGTTGTGCCGGGAGTGGGTCCGGGCCCATCTCCCGCCGCCGCGAGTTCCGGAGCGGAAAACCGAAACCCGAGCCTGAGCAGCCGATTTCCACGCCATCCCATAGCGACCGGCCGGTCCGCGGCCGATGGTGGGTCCACCCGATCCGGGCCCGGCCCGGACCATCCCCGACCCGCTCGCCAGGGAGCCGCCATGAATCCACCGCGGTATTCACCGCTGATCGAACTGCCGTCCGGGCGTTTTCATCCCGGTGGATTCGCGGCACGGACAGCGGCGCGGGTCCTCGACGCGATTGTCGTCGCCATTCCGGTCGCGCTGCTGGCCGCGTTCATCATCGCGGGCTCGGCCGACGACTCCGGGTATTCCAGCGAGGATTCCGGGATCGCCGCGGCGCTGCTCATTGTCGCGCTCGCCGTGGCATTGAGCGGACTGTATGAAATCGCGTTCGTCGCCGCGAGTGGCAGCACTCTCGGAAAACGAGTCCTCGGATTGCGAGTAGTCAACGCGGACACTTCTTCTCCGCCCCGCGACGGCACCGGCGCGGGACCGGCCTTCACCCGCTGGGCCACCCTGTTCATTCCCGGTTTGCTGACCGCCGGCGGCTGGACGCTGCTGTGCGTACTCTCCTGCGCGCGCGGCGGTCCCGGACATCAGGGCTGGCACGATCGCACGGCCCGCACCTACGTGATCGCCGACCGATAGCGGAAATCCGACCCGCCGATTCGCTTCCCCGACTCCGCCCGAATGTCATACCCGTGCGCAATAATCCCGAATACACCGAATGGGATTGCGGCGCAGTCGATAACGATCGGGAGGGCCGGTGGCGGGGGAATCCGGTGGGGGCGGCACGCCTCGGGAGGAATTCGCGCAGCGCTTGACGCAACTGTGGGAATTCGCGGGAAATCCGACCTTGCAGCGGGTCGCCGACGCAGCCAATCAACGCATGGCGGCGGGCCCAGGCGGGTTCCGGTCCGGAATTCCGGTGCGGGCCAGGTGATCAGGGCTGATGGGCAGGCTGGCGGTCATGGCCGATGGCCTGCGGTCTTATCCGTTTCTACCTTTTCAAATGTGCCGGTCGAACAGGCCGGGGCAGCTCTCTCCACTCTCGAAAGTGAGGCCGGACATGCCGGAAGTCAGTCAGTTCGCCAATATCGAACGCCCGCCGGTGTTTCCGGTCTGCCTCGTCGTGGATGTGTCCGGGTCCATGAGCGGGCGGCCGATCGACGCGGTCAATCAGGCGTTGCCGGAGATGCAGCGGGCGATTCTGGACGATCCGTCCACCGGGGAGATCGCGCGGATCGGCGTGGTGACCTTCGAGACGCAGGCGCGGATCGCGTTGCCGCTGTCGGATATGCACGAGACGCAGTTGCCGATGCTGGCCTCCGCCGGGCTGACCAACTTCCACGACGCGTTCACCAAGGCGCGCGAGGCCATCGAGGACGGGATTCGGGGGCTCGGCAAGGGAACTCGGTTCTACCGGCCGGTCGTGTTCTTCCTCAGCGATGGCGGCAATACCGGGCCGGACTGGCAACCCGCCTGGCACGAGCTGACCCGCCGCGACAGCAAGTACGGCGCCGAGGTGGTGAGTTTCGGGATGGGGCAGGCGGATCGCGACGCCATCGGGCGGGTGTCCACCGGGCACGCCTTCTTCGCCGTCGACACCGACCCGGCGAACGCGGTGCGCGAGATCCTCAAAACGGTGGTGAACAGCATCCGCACCACCTCACGCTCCTTCAACTCCGCCAACCCCGGCCTATCGATCGCACCCACCGCCGGACTCACCCCGCTGCCGGTGCAGGTGGTCAACTGATGTTCGAGGACTTCCCCCGGTTCTTCCGCAGCGGCCCGGACCGCCCTGTCCCCCAACGCCACCCGGCCGCCAACCCTCCACGACATCCGGGCACCGACTCGCCACGACATCCGAACACCGACACCCCTCCACATACGGGTACCGACTTCCCGCCATATCCCGGCACCGATTCCTCGTCAGATCCCAGCGCCAGTTCCTCATCACATCCTGGCACCGACTCGTCGCCACGCCCCAGCGCCAACTCCACGCCACATCCCGGCGCCGACTCATCGCGATATCCGGATGCCAG
>NZ_JBSGBY010000653.1:0-4513 GCF_053601505.1 Nocardia sp. NPDC004722 | reverse complement strand
GCCTCGCCCAGGTAGGTGGCCGACAGGTCGTCGAGGCGGTCGTCACCCGTCGCGCTCGAGCCGCCGAGTGCGCGCAGGGCCGCGGTCAGGTCCGGCAGCAGCATGGGATCCGGGGTGCCGCGCGACAGATCGATGCGGAAGGCGTTGTCGGACTGCGGATGTAGCCGCTGGTAGCGACCCACGGCGGGGACGGGTCGGGGATGCGGCCGGTCTTCGACGAAGGTGCCTGCCCGGCCGCGCGCCACGATCGCCCCGGCCGCCGCCAGCGCCCGCCACGCCTGGTTCACCGTGGCGGGGGAGACCCGCAGTTCCCGGGCCATCTCGCGGACCGTGGGCAGCCGGGTGCCGGGCGGCAGCGCGCCGGAGCGGATGCGGTGGCTGACGGCGGCGGCGATGCCTGTCGCGGTGCGATCGTGAGCGGCCGCCGCGAGGGACGCCGCGCTGTCGTTCGGCGTGTCGCCTGCGGGGGCGGTGTCGCGGGGGGTGGCGGTGTCTGTCGAGATGGCATCGTCCCCGGCCGCGTGTGGTGGTCCGAGTTCGGTTGTCACAGCGTCATTCTGCGTGCCCGGCCGAGGAGCTCCGAGCACCGGGTCGGAGGATTTACGGTCACGAAATCGTTTCCATCAACTTGTAACACAAGTGGATTCGTTTCAGGTGCAGTATCACAAGGCATGGCGATTGTGCGAGCGGCGCTGGTGCAGACCAATTGGACCGGCGATAAAGAGTCGATGATCAAGGCGCATGAGGACTATGCGCGGCAGGCGGCTGCGGCCGGGGCCAAGGTGATCTGCTTTCAGGAGCTGTTCTACGGGCCCTACTTCTGTCAGTTGCAGGACACCAAGTTCTACGACTATGCCGAGTCGGTGCCCGGACCCACCACCGAGCGGTTCGCGGCCCTGGCCCGCGAGCTGGGCATGGTGATGGTGCTGCCGGTGTACGAGCAGGAGCAGCCGGGGCTGCTCTACAACACCGCGGCGGTGATCGATGCCGACGGGACGTACCTGGGCAAGTACCGCAAGCACCATATTCCGCACGTCAACGGGTTCTGGGAGAAGTTCTACTTCCGGCCGGGCAATCTGGGCTGGCCGGTGTTCGATACCGCTGTCGGCAAGGTCGGCGTCTACATCTGCTACGACCGGCACTTCCCGGAGGGCTGGCGGGCACTGGGGCTGGCGGGCGCGGAGATCGTGTTCAATCCGTCGGCGACCTCGCGCGGGTTGTCGAGCTACCTGTGGAAGCTGGAGCAGCCCGCGTCGGCGGTGGCCAACGAGTACTACATCGGGGCCATCAACCGGGTCGGGATCGAGGAGTACGGCGACGACGATTTCTACGGGACCAGCTACTTCGTGGACCCGGAGGGCAAGTTCGTCGGCGAGGTCGCCTCCGATACCGCGCCGGAACTGGTGGTGCGGGATCTGGACATGGATCTGATCAAGGTGGTGCGCGACCGCTGGGCCTTCTATCGGGATCGGCGGCCGGATGCCTACGGAAAGCTGGTGGAGCCGTGAGCCGCACCTTCATTCACGGCGGAATCGTGGTGTCCGCCACCGGATCTCAAAAGCTGGATGTGCTGATCGACGGCGAGACCATCGCCGCGGTCATCCAGCCCGGCTCGACCGCGCTGGGCAGCGACCTGGCGGCCGCCGCCGACACGGTCATCGACGCCACCGGCAAGTACGTGATCCCGGGCGGCGTCGACGGCCACACCCACATGCAGATGCCCTTCGGCGGTACCGAGGCGTCCGACACCTTCGAAACCGGGACGCGGGCAGCCGCTTTCGGCGGCACCACGACGATCATCGACTTCGCCATCCAGAAGCCGGGCGAGCGCGTGCAGGACAGTCTGGCGCTGTGGCACGACAAGGCGTCCGGGAAGTGCGCGATCGACTACGGCTTCCACCAGATCGTTGGTTCGGTGGACGCCGAATCCCTCAAGGGCATGAGCGAATTGGTGTCCGAGGGCGTGTCCAGCTTCAAGCTGTTCATGGCCTATCCGGGCGTCTTCTACTCCGATGACGGCCAGATCCTGCGCGCCATGCAGACCGCCGGTGATCTCGGGGCGCTGCTGATGATGCACGCCGAGAACGGGATCGCCATCGACGTGCTCGTCGAGCAGGCGGTGTCGCGCGGCGAGACCGCGCCCTACTACCACGGCGTGACCCGGCCGTGGCAGATGGAAGAGGAAGCCACCCACCGCGCGATCATGCTGGCGCAGGTGACCGGGGCCCCGCTGTACGTGGTGCACGTGTCGGCCAAGCAGGCCCTGGAACAGATCGCGGAGGCACGCGGCAAGGGCCAGAACGTCTTCGGCGAGACCTGCCCGCAATACCTGTACCTCTCGCTCGAGGAGAACCTGGGCGCACCGGGTTTCGAGGGCGCGAAATGGGTGTGCTCGACCCCGCTGCGCGCCCGCGCCGAGGGCCATCAGGACGAGCTGTGGCGTTTCATCCGCACCGGTGACGTCACCACCGTGGCCACCGACCACTGCCCGTTCTGCATGAAGGACCAGAAGGAGATGGGCATCGGGGATTTCAGCAAGATCCCCAATGGCATCGGCGGCGTCGAACACCGCATGGACCTGATGTTCCAGGGCGTCAAGGACGGCCGCATCTCGCTCGAGAAATGGGTGGAGGTGTGCTGCACCGCGCCCGCGCGCACCTTCGGGCTGTATCCGCGCAAGGGCGTGATCAGCCCGGGCGCGGACGCCGACGTGGTGATCTACGACCCCAACGGGCACACCAGCATCGGGCTGGGCAAGACCCACCACATGAACATGGACTACTCCGCCTACGAGGGCTTCGAGATCGACGGCCACGTCGACACCGTGCTCTCACGCGGGCGCGTCCTGGTCGACGGCGGGCAATACCTGGGCAGCGCCGGTCACGGCCGGTTCGTCAAACGCGGGCTGTCCCAGAACCTCATCTGACACCACCGGACAACGAGGGGAGAAGTGCCGCATGGATATCGGTGTGGTGCTGCAGTGCACGCCGCCCGCCTCACGCGTGGTGGAACTGGCGAGAATCGCCGAGACGCACGGGTTCTCGCACGTGTGGACGTTCGACTCGCATCTGCTGTGGCAGGAGCCCTACGTCATCTACAGTCAGATCCTCGCCGCGACAAGGAAAGTCGTGGTGGGGCCGATGGTGACCAACCCGTCCACCCGGGACTGGACGGTCACCGCCTCGACCTTCGCCACCCTCAACGACATGTTCGGCAACCGCACCATTTGCGGTATCGGACGCGGTGATTCGGCCGTGCGCACCCTGGGCGGGCGGCCCGCCAACCTGGCGACGCTGCGCGAGTCCATCGGTGTCATCCAGGAACTGGGCAACGGGCGCAGCGCGACGATCGGCGACACCACGATCCGGTTCCCGTGGGCATCCGCTTCGCGGCTGCCGGTGTGGGTGGCCGGATACGGTCCGCGCGCACTGGATCTCACCGGTGAGGTGGCCGACGGGTTCATTCTGCAACTCGCCGACCCGGACATCACCGCCTGGACCATCGCGCGGGTCCGGGCCGCAGCCGAACGCGCGGGCCGCGACCCCGCCGAGGTGACCATCTGCGTGGCCGCGCCCGCCTACATCACCGACGGCAGCGCCGCGGCACTGAAACACGCACGCGAGCAATGCCGGTGGTTCGGCGGCATGGTCGGCAACCACGTCGCCGATATCGTCGCCCGCTACGGCAGCGACTCCGATGTCCCGAAGGCGCTGACCGACTACATCGCCGGACGGCAAGGCTACGACTACAACGAGCACGGCCGCGCCGGAAACACGCACGCCGAGTTCGTGCCCGACGAGATCGTGGACCGCTTCTGCCTGCTGGGCAGCCCGGACGAACACCTCACCCGCCTGCGCGAACTGGAGGCGATGGGCGTCGACCAGTTCGCGGTCTACCTGCAGCATGACGCCAAGACCTCCACCCTCGAGGCCTACGGCGAATCGGTCCTGCCGCGGCTGGCCCACCCGATCGAGGCGACGGTGAGCCAATCGTGAGACCACACGGCCCGGCCCGGGCAGTGACAGCGCCGCGCCGGACGAGCACGGGAGCGGGCGCATGGTGACCGCCGCCACCGTCACCTCGGTCGCGGATGCCGTGGAGACGCAAGGCATCTCCGTCGCGCAGCGCAAGGGCGCGGTCGGGCGGAATCCGTGGCGACTGCTCTACCCGGTCGCGGCCTTCGTCCTGGTGATCGGTGTGTGGGAGCTGGTGAAAGCCCTGGTCCCGGCCAATGGGGTGAGCGTCGGCGGGCAGCGCGTGCTGCCACGCACCACCGATGCGGCGCTACCGCATTCGTGGGCGGTGCTCACCGTGCTGGGGGAGCGGGACGGGAAGACCACGGTCGGCGCGACCCTGCTGCGCACCGCGAGCTTCACCCTCGAACTCGCGCTGCTCGCGCTGGTCGTGGGCACCGTGGTGGGCATCCGCGCCCAGGCGGTGCTGCGCGACGGCACGCTGGCCCACGACTTCCTGCTGGAGCGCACCCCGCGTTCAGTGCACGTGCTCAATGCGC
>NZ_JBSGBY010000652.1:0-4515 GCF_053601505.1 Nocardia sp. NPDC004722 | reverse complement strand
ACTCCATCCCGGACGCCATCGCGGTCGCCATCCGCACGCCCGCGGGCATCGCGCTGCACACCGGTGACATCAAGCTCGATCAGCTGCCGCTCGACGGCCGCCTCACCGACCTGGCCGGGTTCTCCCGCCTGGGCGACGAGGGCGTGGACCTGTTTCTGGTGGACTCCACCAATGCCGAGGTGCCCGGTTTCGTCACGCCCGAGCGTGAGATCGGGCCGGTGCTCGACAATGTGATCGGCAAGGCCAAGGGCCGGGTCATCGTGGCCTCCTTCGCTTCTCACGTGCACCGGATCCAGCAGGTGGTGGATGTGGCGCAGCGCTACGACCGCCGGGTGTGCTTCGTGGGCCGGTCCATGGTCCGCAACATGCAGATCGCGCAGGACCTCGGCTACCTGGACATCCCGGACGGCCTGGTGGTCGATCTGGATCAGGCCGCGAATCTGCCGGTGCACAAGCTGGTTTTGATTTCGACCGGTTCGCAGGGTGAGCCGCTTTCGGCGCTCTCGCGCATGGCGCGCGGCGATCACCGCCAGATCAATATCCGCCCCGACGATCTCGTGGTGCTGGCCTCCTCGCTGATTCCCGGCAACGAGAACGCGGTCTTCGCGGTCGTGAACGGCCTGGCGCGTCTGGGCGCGACGGTCGTCACCCAGCAGAACGCGAAAGTCCATGTCTCCGGGCATGCTTCGGCGGGCGAGCTGCTCTACCTCTACAACGCGGTCCGGCCGACCAATGCCATGCCCGTGCACGGCGAATGGCGGCACCTGCGTGCCAACGGCGCGCTCGCGGCGGCCACCGGCGTGCCGGAGGAGCGGGTCATCCTGGCGGAGAACGGCGTCGTGGTCGACCTGGTCGACGGCATCGCCACCATCACCGGCCGGGTCCCGGTCGGCCAGGTCTATGTCGACGGCCTGTCGGTCGGCGACGTCGGCGAATCCACCCTCTCCGACCGCCTGGTCCTGGGCGAGGGCGGCTTCATCTCCATCAATGTCGCCATCGACTCCGCCACCGGCAAGGCCGTCTCGACCCCCGAGGTCACTGGCCGCGGCTTCTCCGACGATCCCGAAGCCCTCACCGGCGCACAGGAACTCGTCGAGAGCGAACTGCACCGCCTCGCGGTCGAGGGCGTCAGCGACACCCACCGCATCGCCCAATCCGTCCGTCGCGTGGTCGGCCGCTGGGTCGCGGAAACCTACCGCCGCCGCCCCATGATCGTCCCCACGGTCATCGGCGTCTAGCCGCGTAAACCGCAGCAGGACGATAAGAATCGCCCCGACAGCAATGCTGTCGGGGCGATTTCGTCAACCCTCCGCCGGAGGCGGCATCCCGCCTGGGGCGGGAACCACAAGAGTTTCTATTTATCCTGGCAGGCGGCGGAATCGAGCTTGGCGGCCTTGACGATCGAGCAGGCGTAGCTGTGGTCGATCTTCCAGTCGTTGCCGTCGGCGACGAAGGAGACGGTGGCGTTCTGGACCGGCTTGCCGTCGATGGTGACGTCGGCGTCGGCCTTGAGCTTGCCGGCGGACGGGTCGCCCACGTTGGTGATCTTGATCTTGACGTTGTTGGCCTTGGCGGCGTCGACCAGCTTCTGGGCGAGCTGCGGGTCGAGCGCGGCGTCCTCGATCCAATCGGTCTTGGTCTTGGAGTCGATCGACGGGTCGAAAGCCTTGGCGACCTTGTCGTTCAGATCGGCGACGGTCGGCTTGGGCAGGTCGGCCGTGGTGGTCGGGGCCGGAGCCTCGCCGGTGAGCTTGCCGTCGCCGTCGACGCCGCCGTCGAACTTGCCGGCGGGCGCGGCCGCGGAGGTGGTGGCGGCGGCCTTGCTGGTGTCATCGGACTTGCTGCAGGCCACCAGGCCCAGCGCCGAGGTGGCCAGCATCAGCGCCGCGGTTGCGCGAAAGATGGTGTGCTTCAACGAAATTCTCCCCAATGGTTTCGGAGCGACGGACTACAGCTGGTAGCCGGTGGTGCAGTTCCAGTGAATGATGGTGGCGTCACCGGAGTTCCGGTTCAGGGCCTGGTTCTTGGCGGCGACCCGCGAGGAGGCCGCGCCGAAGGTGTAGTAGCCGTCGCGCTGCGAGTAGGCGACCGCGCCGCAGCCGTTGGTGAAGCGCGCCACGATCTTGCAATCGTTGTAGGTGCACGAGCTGATGGCGGCGTTCTGCGCCGACGGGCTGTCCGAGTAATCGTAGGAGTAGCCGATGCGACCGGTGGACACCGACAGCGCGATCGCGCCGAAGTTGTAGTCCTGGTACGCGTTGGCCGGGGCCGCGGTACCCACCAGCAGTGAACCGGCGGCCGCGACCATCACGGCTGCGCCGCTGACGATCTTCTTCAAGTTGTTGCCCTTCTTGTGCTTTCGGGCCCATGACCCTCTGGACCGCCGATCAAGCTACCGATACGAAAGAATTGACGCCAACCCGCATCTGTGTTTTGTGCCGGTTCACCGGGGCGGGCGGGTACGCGGGGCGAAAAGTGGTGCCGTGCATATTCGGATCCGCGCGACTAAGGTTCGCCTTATGACTATGGCTCAACGGGAGCGCCAGGCCCTGGTCCAGGCCATGGCCGAGGCCGGTCCGGACGCCCCCACCCTGTGCGGGGAATGGACCACCCGAGACCTGGCGGCGCATCTGATCGTTCGCGAACGCCGCCCCGACGCCGCCCCCGGCATCCTGCTGAAGCCGTTCGCGTCCTATCTGGACAGCGTGCAGGCCAAGGTCGCCCGCAAGCCCTACGCCGAGTTGCTCGATCAGGTGCGCGGCGGCCCGCCGTTCTATCTGCGCCCGGTCGACTCGCTGATGAACCTCACCGAGATGTTCGTCCACCACGAGGACGTCCGGCGCGGCAGCGCGGGCTGGGAGCCGCGCACCCTGCCGCCCGCCGATGAGGACCGGCTCTGGAAGGTCCTGACGGGCTTGGCGCGCATGGCATATCGCAAATCGCCGGTTACTGTCGCGCTGACCACGCCGGATGGCCGCCGCACGGTCGCCCATCAGGCCGGTGAGCGCACGGTGGTGCTCGCCGGGCCGCCGTCGGAACTGCTGCTGCATGCCTTCGGCCGCAACGAGGTCCGGCTCGAGGCGACCGGAGCACCCGACGACGTCGCACTGGTCCACGCCCTCGACCGCAGCGTCTGACATCTCATCCCCTGAGACCACCGTCCCGGCCGGACTGGCGTGGTCCGTACCGGTCATGAAACGATCACGCGACGAGCGGTAACTTGCGTCATCGGCAAGTGGTCCGGGTGTGATGAGGTGGTAGGCAATGTCTTGGCAACTGGCGGTTCTCGGACCGGTCGAGTTGGCGGCCGACGGGGTGCCCATCCCACCCATGCCACCCAAACAGCAGGCGGCACTGGTGATGCTGGCGTGCGCGCGCGGTCGCACGGTCTCGGTCGAGGAACTCGTCGACGGCATCTGGGGTGCGGATCGGCCGTCCTCGGCGGTGGGCGCGCTGCGCAATTACGCGTGGGCGCTGCGCAAGCACCTCTCGACGCAGGGCGCGGTGCTGCTGTCCTCGGAGGCCCGCGGCTATCGGCTCGACGGCGCACTGGAACTGGATGTCGACTGCATCGACCGGTTGCGCGCCCAGGTGAGCGAGGCCCGCGCGGGCGGCTGCCTCGACACCGCCGACTCCGCGCTGCGCACCGCCCTGCGCGCCTGGCGCGGTGATCCGCTCACCGGTGTGCCCGGCCCGTGGGCGGCGGCCGAACGCGCGCGCCTGCGGCGGCTGCACCGGGTGCTCGAGGAGGATCTGCTCGAGATCACGGTGCAGCGCGGCGACTTCTCGCACGCCATGGCCGAATTGGAGGCGCTGATTACCGGTGACCCGCACAGCGAACGGCTGCGCGGGCTCATGATGACCGCCCTCTACCGGGCGGGCCGCCGCACCGAGGCGCTCGACGAATACCAGCGCATCCGGCGACTGCTGGTGTCCGAGCAGGGCATCGAGCCCGGGCCGATGCTGGCCGAACTGCATCGCCAGATCCTCGCCGACGAGCTGCCGGTCCCGGAGGCGGCGACCGCGCCGATCACGGTGGTCGCGCCGCGCCCGGCCCAATTGCCGCCCGACACCAGCGATTTCACGGGTCGTGGCGATCTGGCGCAGGAACTGTGCGGGGTGCTCGGCGGTGCCGCCCCGGCGCTGGTGGCGATCTCCGGTATGGGCGGTGTCGGCAAGACCGCGTTGGCTCTGCATGTGGCACACCGGATTCGGAGCTGCTACCCGGACGGGCAGCTGTATGTGGACCTGGGTGGCGCGGGCGCCGCGCCCGCCGATCCGGAGCATGTGCTGGGCGCGTTCCTGCGGGCTTTGGGCGTGGCGCAGAAGGAGATTCCGGTCGGGGTGGCCGAGCGGGCCGCGCTGTACCGCTCCGCGATCAGCGGCCGCCGCATGCTGGTGGTGCTCGACAACGCCGGTGACGCCGCGCAGGTCGCGCCGCTGCTGCCGGGGGAGTCCGGGTGCGGCGTGCTGGTGACGGCGCGTCGCCCGCTGACCGCGCTGCCCGGCGTGCGG
>NZ_JBSGBY010000651.1:0-4518 GCF_053601505.1 Nocardia sp. NPDC004722 | reverse complement strand
GCCTCGGGTCCGAAATGCTCGACCAGCAGATCGGCGGTGTGCGCGACCTGCCACACCCGCGCGGCCATCGGCAGCCGGATGCCCTGCACGCGACCGGGATTGCCCTTGCCGTCGAACCGTTCGAAGACGGCGTCCAGCGCCGCACTCACCGATTCGGGCAGCCCGAGCTGGAGGGCGACCGACCGCGCGACCTCGCAACTGGCGTTCTCGTGCGCTTCGATCACCGTGGGGGCCTTGGCCAGGAACCCGAGCAGGCGATCCGGTCGCGGGCCGGTGACGGTGAGCGCACGCCGCAGCACCTGACGCAGATCGCGCGCATCCGCGTCCGCGAACGCGGCACTGACGGCGAGTTCGTCCCCGAGCGCGGCCGCCATCTCCGAGGCCGTCGCCGTGCAGCCGACGAAGCGCAACAACGCCACCCAGTACAGCGCCTCACGATCGGCGGCGGGCAGGTTCACGAGATCGGCGACCCGCGTCGTCAGCGCGCACGAGCGCAGCGCCTGCCCTTCGCCCAAGCCTTTGCCCAGGTCGCTGACGAGGGAAAGGCCCGCCACGATCTCGGCCAGCCGAAACGCCATCGATCCCTCCATGCTGATCGTCGCTGCGGGGGAGTTCAGCCTCGCACAACACCGCCGGTCTCGGGTGATCGCGGGCCCGGCCGCGGATCGCCGCCGACCCGGCCCTCTCAACCTCGCGATCCGATACGTCGAACCCTGCGGTGATGAGGTTTCCGGTTACGATTCCGCAACTCTCGAGAGGTGTTCCGGCAGTGGGATATTCGAGTGTTTCGAGTACTCGGCGGGTGGGAATTGTGGGCGCCGGTGGGGGTGTGTGAGTTGACGGTCAGGGGTAGCGGGCGTAGTGCTGGAATGTATGGACCTAGCGAAAAGCGCCGGTCCGCGCGGGGTTTTGGTGCCGCTTGCGATTGCACAGTTCATCTGCAGCTTCGCCGGGTCGAATTTGAACGTGATGATCAACGACATCAGCGCTGACCTGAATACCAGCGTTCAGGGGATTCAAGTCGCGATTACCATCTTTCTGCTGGTCATGGCCGCGCTGATGATTCCGGGCGGCAAATTGACCGAACGGTACGGCAGTAAGCGATGTTTCGTGGTCGGGTTGAGTGTTTATGGTGTCGGCGCGGTTGTCAGCGCGGTCGCGCCGTCGCTCGGTGTGCTCATTCTGGGCAATTCGATTCTGGAGGGAATCGGTACGGCGCTGCTGATTCCGCCGGTCTATATCCTCACCACATTGCTGTTCACCGAGGCCGGTGCGCGGGCCAGGGCGTTCGGGACGATCATGGCGATGGGGGGAGTCGGCGCGGCGGCGGGACCGCTGATCGGAGGATTCATCGCTTTCGCGATCAGCTGGCGGGCGGCGTTCGTATTCCAGGCGCTCGTCGTCGCCGCGATTCTGCTGTCGGCCCGCCTGATTCACGATCCACTGCCCGGGGACCGTACGCGGGAATTCGATCTCGGCGGCGCGGCGCGCTCGGCCACCGGGTTGATTCTGCTGGTCGCGGGCATCCTCGTCGCGGACGACAACCTATGGTGGACGGTGCTGCTGACCGGGCTCGGCGCGGCGGTCCTCGCATGGTTCTTCGTCGCCGCGCGGGCAAGGCAGCGGCGGGGACTCGAACCTCTCCTGGCGCCGGGCATATTCGCCGATCGCACCGCGAATCTGGGGTTGGTCACCCAGCATCTGCAATGGCTCGTTCTGATGGGCACCTCGTTCGTGGTCGCGACGTACCTCCAGGTCGTCCGCGGCTACAACGCGATTCAGACGGGTGTCATCTTCACCGCGGCCACCCTCGGGATCCTGCTCACCTCGCTGTCGGCCCGCCGGCTGTCCCGTCGCCACACCCGGCGCACCCTGATCGTGGCTGGTTTCGCGGTGACGGCAGCGGGCATCGTGGTGCTGCTGGCGCTGGCCGGAAGTTCGCTCAGCCCTTGGGCTTTCACGCCCGGACTGCTCTTGATCGGCCTCGGTCTCGGCGTCATGCTGACACCGTCGGTCGACGTGGTGCAGTCCAGCTTCGGCCAGGACCGGCAGGGCGAGATCTCCGGCCTGTCCCGCAGCATCTCGAACCTGGGCTCCTCCGTCGGCACCGCGGTCGTGGGCACGATCCTCGTCATCGGCCCCTCCGCCCACGCCTACGCCACCGCGATGACCGTGCTCGCCGCCGTCGCCCTGGCGGGCCTGGCCTGCGCCGGACTCCTGCCGAACGAACCCGCGTGAGTGGTCAGCGGGGATGGTCGACGGCCCAGGCGCAGATGGCGGCCAGGGGCGTCTCGAGGGACTTGCCGAGCTCGGTGAGCGAGTACTCGATGTGCTGCGGGGCGGTCTGCTTGTAGACGTGGCGTTCGACGAGGCCGTCGGATTCCATGCCGCGCAGAGTTTCGGTGAGGACCTTCTGCGTGATGCCGGGCAGGCGAGTTCGCAGCCGGGCGGGGCGTTGCGGGCCGTCGAGCAGCGCGTAGATCAGCAGGATCCGCCATTTGGCGGCCAGCCGTTCCAGGGCCTGGCGGGTCGTGCAGGATTCCTCGAGGACATCCGGGATGACCAGCGACATCTCGCCTCCGTTCGGAAGGGCACCGCGAAGTGCCTTCTGTCGGTGGCGGCGATGCGCGCCTACCGTCATCTTCACCGTAATCGGACGACATCGAGACGAGAGCAACGAGATGACAGTCAGCACAGTGCCGTTCACCTTCACCAGCGCCGGTGACCGGTTGGTGGGGAATCTGTTCCTGCCGGAGGGCGAGCCGTTGGGCGTGGTGGTCACGACCGGACCGCTGACCTCGGTCAAGGAGCAGGCGGCGGGCGTGTACGCACAGGCGCTGGCGCGGCGCGGGTTCGCGGCGCTGGCCTTCGACCACCGGACCTTCGGCGAAAGCGAGGGTGAGCCACGGCAATTGGAGGATCCGCTGGGCAAGGCCGCCGATATCGGCGCGGCCGTCACCGCCCTACAGGCCGATGAGCGGCTGGCCGGGAAGCCGGTGTTCGCGGTCGGCGTGTGCGCGGGCGGCGGATACATGGCCCGTGCGGTCGCCGACGACCCGCGCATCCGCGCCTTCGCCGGTGTCGCGGGGGTCTATCCCGACGCGGCGGCCAACCCGGCGGATCCGGCGGTGGTCGAGCGCGGCCGCCTGGCGCGCGAACGCCGTCTCGCGACCGGCGAGGTCGAAACCATCCCGGCCGTGGCGGCCGACAACGGCGATGTGGCCATGCCCCTGACCGAGGCATTCGAGTACTACGGCACCCCACGCGGCGCGGTGCCCAACTACACGAACGGTTTCGCGGTCGAATCCTATGAGCACACCCCGGGTTTCGACGCCCAGGAGGCGGCCGCGCGACTGTCGGTTCCGTTCCTGCTCGTGCATTCCGAGCACGCCCTGGTGCCGCCGTGGGCGCGCAAGTTCTACGGGGCGGTGACCACGGACAAGTCGGAGCTGTGGCTGGAATCGGTCGGACAGATCGACTTCTACGACGATCCCCGCCTGATCGAGCCCGCCGCCGATGCCGCCGCGGCCCTGTTCCGCAGCGAGTCCATCACCACGGCTCGCAATGCTCCGACCGACTAGGTGCGCACGACTTCGTAGCGGGCGGCGGCGAATTCGCCGTTCGGGGCGAGTTCGGTGAGTTTGAGTTCCAGTCGGCGGGGGAGGAGCGGCGCGCCCGCGCCGAGGGTGACCGGTGCGATGGACACCACCACCTCGTCGAGCAGTTTGTGATCGGCGAACTGCCCGGCCAGGTCGCCGCCGCCGACGATCCAGATGTCCTTGCCCGCCGCCGCTTCCGCCATCTGCTTGTGCACGACCTCCACCGGGTCCTGGATGAAACGGATGTCCGCGCCGTCGTCGCGGACCGGGAAGACACGATGGGTGAACACCCAGGCGGGAATGTTGTAGGGCCACGGGTCTTCCGGGGCGTTGTCGAGCAGCCACTGATAGGTGCTCGAACCCATGGCCAGTGCGCCGATGTTCGCGATGAAGGGGTTGTAGCCCATCGGTCCGTCGGCATCGTTGTCGCGGGTCACCAGCCAGTCCAGCGAGTGATCGGCGGTGGCGATGAACCCGTCGAGCGAAGTGCCGGTGTAGTACACGGTGCGGGTCATGGGTCAGCCTCTCTTGCGGAGCCAGAGAATGGGATCTCCGCTGTCGATTTCGGTGGTGTGGTCGGGTAGTTCGGTGCGCAGCCAGCCGCGCGCCAGCTGCCTGCGGTGTGCCGCGAAGGTGAGCACGTGCGCGATCACGCTGCCGAGCACGAAGCTCTCGGGCGGTTCGCACAGTGCGTCGATGAGGGTGTCGCCCCAGCCGCCGCGCCGGTCGATCTCGCGGATCGCGCTCAGCCAGCGCGGCGCCAGCTCGTCGAGCTGCCGCAGCAGCGTGGCGGGATCGTCGCCGTACGGCGCGGGCGTGTCGATCCCGTCGAGGCACGCCAGCCACACCTCCTTCGACCACACCACGTGATGCAGTGCCGCCGCGATGGAGTCGTCCGGGCCGTCCCACTCCAGCACCG
>NZ_JBSGBY010000650.1:0-4523 GCF_053601505.1 Nocardia sp. NPDC004722 | reverse complement strand
CCCGCGCATGCCGTTGGTGCGGGTGCCGACGAACTCGCTGAGCACCAGCGTGCCCTCGTGCACCTCGCCGCCGAAGACCACCGGGAGCTTGGACAGGGCAGCCAGGCCACGCAGCTCGGCGCGCAGCGCGTCGCCGTCGCTGGGGCGGAGCAATCCGTCGCCGGCCGGAGTCATCGGCTAGCCCCTTTCGGGGGTGGTCGGGGTTGGGTGTGACGTAGATCCTACTGGTGTGAGTGAGAGCACGGAGAGCTATGCGTTCGGGGTCTGGGACGCCCCGCTGCTGGGCGACACCATCGGCGCGAATCTCGATCGGACCACGGCCGCGCATCCCGACCGCGAGGCCCTGGTCGACTACGCCACCGGCATCCGCTGGACCTACCGCGAGTTCACCGCCGAGGTGGACGCGCTGGCGCTGGGCCTGCTGGCGGCCGGAATCGGCAAGGGCGACCGGGTCGGCATGTGGGCCCCCAACTGCCCGCAGTGGACGCTGACCCAGTACGCGACCGCGAAGATCGGCGCGATCCTGGTCAATATCAATCCGGCCTACCGGTCGCACGAGCTGCGCTATGTGCTGCGGCAGGCCGGGATTCGGCTGCTGGTGGCGGCCCCGGCGTTCAAGACCTCCGATTACGCGGCCATGATCACCGAGGTGCGGCCCGAGTGCCCGGAGCTGGAGCAGGTGGTGCTGCTCGACAGCCCGGGGTGGCTGGAGTTGTTCACCGTCGGCCGCGCCGCCGACGCGGACCTGCTGGCGGCCGCCCAGTCCGGCCTGTCCACCGACGATCCGATCAATATCCAATACACTTCGGGCACAACGGGTTTCCCCAAGGGCGCGACGCTCAGCCACCACAACATCCTCAACAACGGCTACTTCGTCGGGGAACTGTGCGGCTACACCGAGCAGGACCGGATCTGCATTCCGGTCCCCTTCTATCACTGCTTCGGCATGGTGATGGGCAATCTGGCCGCCACCAGTCACGGTGCCGCCATGGTGATTCCGGCACCGGCCTTCGATCCGCGCGCCACCCTGCAAGCCGTCGCGGCCGAGCGCTGCACCTCCCTCTACGGCGTGCCGACCATGTTCATCGCCGAGCTCGCCGATCCCGAATTCGGCACCTACGATCTGTCGTCGCTGCGCACCGGCATCATGGCCGGGTCGCCGTGCCCGGTCGAGGTGATGAAGCAGGTCATCGACCGGATGGGCATGCGTGAGGTGAGCATCTGCTACGGCATGACCGAGACCTCGCCGGTGTCCACCCAGACCCGTCGCGACGATTCGCTGGTGCAGCGCACCGCCACCGTCGGCCGGGCGGGGCCGCACATCGAGGTCAAGATCGTGGACCCGGTGACCGGGGTGACCGTCCCGCGCGGGCAGGCCGGTGAGCTGTGCACGCGCGGCTATTCGGTGATGCTCGGCTACTGGGGTGAGCCGGAGAAGACCGCCGAGGCGATCGATGACGCGCGCTGGATGCACACCGGCGATCTGGCCACCATGGACGCCGACGGCTATGTCGCGATCACCGGCCGGATCAAGGACATGGTCATCCGGGGCGGCGAGAACATCTACCCGCGCGAGATCGAGGAATTCCTCTACACCCACCCCGACATCCTCGACGCCCAGGTGATCGGCGTGCCCGACGCCAAGTACGGCGAGGAATTGATGGCGTGGATCCGGATGCGTCCGGGTACAGAACCGTTGACCGCCGAGAGCCTGCGCGCGTACTGCACCGGCAAGCTCGCCCACTACAAGATTCCCCGCTACGTGCACCTGGTCGAGGAGTTCCCTATGACGGTCACCGGCAAGATCCGCAAGGTCGAGATGCGCGAGATCGGCGCTCGGCTGATCGAGGAGGACGCATGAGTGCCAATACCGACGCCTATCGCGCCGCCCGCGACGGGCTGCTATCGGCGGCCACGGATTACGACGCCGCCCTGCGCGACTTCGAATGGCCGCAGCTGAGCGGCGAATTCAACTGGGCCACCGACTGGTTCGACGTCATCGCGCGCGGCAACGACCGCCCGGCGCTGTGGATCGTCGAGCAGGACGGGTCCGAGCAGAAGGTCGGCTTCGCCGAGATGGCCGAGCGTTCCGACCGGGTCGCGACCTGGCTGGCCGGGCTGGGCGTCGGCAAGGGCGACCGCGTCATGCTCATGCTGGGCAATCAGGTGCAGTTGTGGGAGGCCATGCTGGCGGTGGCCAAGCTGGGCGCGGTCATCATGCCGACCACCGGGGCGCTGGGCCCGGCCGATCTGACCGACCGGATCGAGCGTGCCGCAGCGCGTTTCGTCATCGCCAACGACGCCGATACCGGCAAGTTCGACGAGGTGCCGGGCGACTACACGCGCATCGTGGTGGGCGAGCCCGTGCCCGGCTGGCACGACTATTCCGACGCCGCGCAGGTCGAGTCCGCGGGCCCGTTCCGGCCGGGCACCGAGACGACCGATCCGCTGCTGGTCTACTTCACCTCCGGCACCACCAGCAAGCCGAAGATGGTGCAGCACTCCCAGATCAGTTACCCGGTCGGTCATTTGAGCACCATGTACTGGATCGGCGCCCGGCCCGGCGACGTGCATCTGGCCATCAGCGCGCCCGGCTGGGCCAAGCACGCCTGGAGTTGCTTCTTCGCCCCGTGGCTGGCCGAGGCGACCGTATTCGTCTACAACTACGCGCGTTTCGACGCCGCCGCGCTGCTCGATCAGCTGCGCCGCGCGGAGGTGAACACGTTCTGCGCGCCGCCGACGGTGTGGCGCATGCTGATTCAGGCCGATCTGGGCGAGCGTCCGATCGGTCTGCGTGAAATCCTCGGCGCGGGTGAACCATTGAACCCGGATGTCATCGCCCAGGTGGAGAAGGCGTGGGGCCTGACCATCCGCGACGGCTTCGGCCAGACCGAAACCACACTGCAGGTGGGCAATACGCCCGGTCAGCCGCTCAAGCCCGGTTCCATGGGCCGCCCCGCGCCCGGAGTGCCGGTGGTGCTGGTGGATCCGATCACCGGGCAGCCCGCCGACGAGGGCGAGATCTGCCTGGATCTCGCCGCGACGCCGGTCAATCTGATGACCTGCTACCTCGGCGATCCGGAACGTAATGCCGCGGTGATGGCGGGCGGCTACTACCACACCGGCGATGTGGCCGTGCGGGATTCGGACGGCTACATCACCTACATCGGCCGCACCGACGACGTCTTCAAATCCTCCGACTACAAGGTCTCCCCCTTCGAGCTGGAGAGCGTGCTCATCGAGCATCCGGCCGTGGTGGAGGCCGCCGTGGTGCCGCAGCCGGACGACACGCGGCTCGCGGTGCCCAAGGCGTACGTGACGCTGGCGGCAGGATGGGAGCCGAACCGCGAAACCGCCCGCGCCATCCTCGAATACGCTCGCGATCACCTGGCCCCGTACCTGCGGGTGCGCCGCCTGGAATTCACCGAACTACCGAAGACCATCTCCGGCAAGATCCGCCGCGTCGACCTGCGCCACCGCGAGGAACAGGCGCACGCCGCGGGCGAAACCCTCTCCACCGAGTACCGCTACGAGGACGTACTGAGCGACACCACCCGCTGAATCCGCACCGCCCCTTGCCACTACGACAGATCGGAGCTCCCGTGCCCCACACCGTGGAAACCGCGACCGCCTACGTCATCGCCGCCCTCGAGGCCAAGGGCACGGCGACCCGCGAGGACTTCGACATTCCGGGCATTGTCACCACCACCCACAGTCTCACGCAGACATGGGATTTCCAGGCGCTCGATCGTCGCAGGTTCTGGGGCATCGCAGCCTCGTTCATCCGGGTCTGAGGCCGCCCGCCGACAACCCGGCGGCAACCTACCCGCGCGCCGGGTGACCATGGTCGAGCGGGCTGCCTCACAGTTCGGCGAATTCCCGGTTTCCGGCCGGGAATTCCCCGCACCATTGGCGTATGCACACCTCCGATACCGTCACGTTGCCCCGGTTCGTCCTGCGCCACGCGGCCCGGGTGGGCATCGATCCGCATCGGCTGGCCCGTCAGGCCGGGCTGCCGGACTGGCTGGCGGCCGCGGATACGGCGCGGGTGGCCAGCGACATCTATCCGCGGCTATGGGAGCTGCTCGCCCACGAATCCGGCGATCCGGACGCGACATTGCGGGTGCTGGGGGAATACCGGCTCGGTGAGTTCGGCCTGTTCGACTATCTGATCTCGACCGCGGAGACCCTGCACGACGGGCTGACCGCCATCAACCCCTATATCGGCGCGGTGAGCACCAACTTCCGCTTCGAGGCGGGCGCGCGGACCGAGACCGAGTCCTCCTTCGATCTGCACATGATCAATGCCGAGGGCCTGGGCCGGGAGCTGAGCGTGCAGTCCGGGCTGGGCCTGGTGGTCTCGCGCATCCGCCAGATGACCGGTCGCGGAATCGATCCCGTGCGCATGACCTTCCAGCAGCGCGCCCCGCGCACTCACGACGCCTTCGTCGACTACTTCGGCACCGCCGACCTGGAATTCGGGGCGGCCCGCAACAGCGTCACCTACCGCGCCGCCGACCTCG
>NZ_JBSGBY010000649.1:0-4534 GCF_053601505.1 Nocardia sp. NPDC004722 | reverse complement strand
GGCGTCGAGCATGCCGAGCCCGACGAACCCGCCGTGCAGCGGTTCGTGGCCGGAGCCGCCACCCGAGACCAGTCCGACCTTGCCCGGCGTGGGCGCGTCCTGGCGCAGGATGAGCCGGTTGGGCAGATCGATCCGCAGTTCCGGATGGGCGCTCGCCATTCCGGCGAGGGCGTCGGTGACGATGTCGGCCGGATCGTTGATGAGTTTCTTCATGGGGTTTCCTTGCTCACGCGGTCGCTTCGACCGGATCACGGTCGGCCGCTTCGGTTTCGGACGGGACGAGCAGCCGAGCCACCAGCGCGGCGGCGACGCCCGCCAGGAATTCGGCCGCGAGGTAGACGGGGGCCTGGCCCCACGACACCTGCCCGCCGTAGAGCTGCTGCACGATCATCGGGCCCAAGGTGCGTGCCGGGTTGATCGCCGCACCGGTGGCAGGGGCGACCGGGATGATGGCGGCGAACACCACCAGTCCGATGGCCACGCCCGCGAATCCCGCAGGCGCAGAGCGATGGACGGCCAGCAGCACAGTCAGCACCAGGATGAACGTGCCGACGAATTCGGCGATGAACGCCTGGCCCGAGCCCACGCCCTGGCCATACGCGGCGACACCCAGCCCGACGTCCGAGGCGCGGCGGCCCAGCACCCCGACGATGGCGAACGCGCCGATCACCGCGCCCAGCAGCTGGGCGGCCAGATAGGCCGGAACCGCACGCCACGGGAACTGCCGGGTGACCGCGAGTGCCAGCGTGACAGCGGGATTGATGTGGTTCCCTGACACATGCCCGAAGGCGTACACGGTCGCGACCACGACCGTGGCGAACGCCAGCGAGATCATGCCCAGATCGGCCATGGTGAACGGCGCGCTGCCGTTGACGATGAGCGTGGCGGGCACCGACCCGACACCGATGAAGACGAGGAACGCAGTGCCGAGCACCTCAGCCGCCAGTTTCTGCGGCGTGCGCAGTCCGTTCATGGGGAACTCCCGAGAGAATTTCGAAGCACATTCGATAATGTCGAATGTGATGCGTAGAGTACGACGAAGTTGCGTGGGTCACAAGACCCCGCTTCGGGTATCGAGGGAGGTGTCGGCGTGATCCAGTCCGTCGATCGGGCGGTCCGTATCCTGTTCGCGCTGCAGGGAGCTCGCCGGATGACACTGTCCGAGCTCGCCGCCGAACTCGAGCTCGCCCCGACCACCGTGCACGGCATCGTGCGCACCCTGGCAGCGCACGGCGTGGTGGTGCAGGAGCGCGAGGGCGGGCGCTACCGCCTCGGACCGGCCGTGCTGCGCTTCGGGAACGTCTATCTCGACTCGCTGGACCTGCGCGCCCGTTCGCTGGCCTGGGCGCACGAACTCGCCCAGCAGTCCGGTCTCGCGGTGCGCGTCGGCGTATTGCTGGGGGAGGAGGTCGTGGTCATCCATCACGAGCCGCGCCCGGACGGCAGTCGCCAGATGCCCGAGGTCGGAGCCGAAATCCCCGCGCACGCAAGCGCTCTGGGCAAGGCGATGCTCGCCTTCGGCGGACTGCCGGAGGGCCTGGAGTTGCGCAGCATGACGGGAACGACCGTGACATCGCGGCAGGTGCTCGACGAACAGCTCGGCGCCACCAGGGAATCCGGGATCGCCTACGAATGCGACGAGGCGGTACTCGGCGAATCCGGGGTCGCGGGCGCGATTTTCGATCGTTCCGGGATCGCCGGCGCGGTGGCCGTGGTCATCCCTACCTTGGACTGGCCCGCCTCGGACGCGGTGATCGATATGGTCCGCACTACCGCCCGCACCATTTCCCGCGAGCTCGGGGCCGCCCAGTGGCCGGGGGTTGCCGCGCCGTAGGGCGGAGGGTGGACGACGCGGCGAGGTGAACGTTAACACGCCGTGCTCGGCCCGGTCCATATTCCAGACCCTGTCCCCGATAATCGGACTGGACAGGGTCTGATTTATTTCTGCTGGTACACAGCTCATCTCGACATAGCTCCCATGCCTTCTCGCCACCCGAACCTTGACACCGCTCCCGTGTCATGGGTAACAATGTGCGCGTTAACATAGCTGGGAGCAATACATGGCCGACAAGTACGTCGTCGGTGTCGACTTCGGCACGCTGTCCGGTCGAGCCCTGGTCGTGCGGGTGCGCGACGGTGCGGAGCTCGGAACAGCGGTCTGCGAATATCGGCACGGCGTCATCGAACGCGAACTGCCCGTCACCGGTGCGGCCTTGCCGCCGGACTGGGCGCTACAGGATCCCGCGGACTATCTCGAGGTATTGCGCGTCGCGGTGCCCGCGGCGATCCGGGAAGCGGGGGTCGACGTCGCCGAGATCATCGGGATAGCAACCGATTTCACGGCGTGCACGGTGCTGCCCACCACCGCCGACGGGACCCCGCTGTGCCGGTTGGCGCGGTTCGCGGAGCGCCCGCACGCCTATCCGAAACTCTGGAAGCATCACGCCGCGCAGGAGCAGGCCGACCGCGTCACCGCCGTGGCCCACGAGCGCGGCGAAACCTGGATCGGCCGCTACGGCGGCCGCATCTCGAGTGAATGGGAATTCGCCAAGGGCCTGCAGATGCTCAAGGAGGATCCCGAGATCTATGCCGCCGCTACGCGTTTCATCGAGGCGGCGGACTGGATCGTCTGGCAGCTGTGCGGCCGCGAGACGCGCAATGTCTGCACCGCGGGCTACAAGGGGCTGTACCAGGACGGGTCCTGGCCCAGCCCCGCCTACCTCGCCGCCCTGAATCCGGGCTTCGCCGATTTCGTCGGCAAGCTCGCCCATCCGCTGTCGCCGCTGGGTGGTCGTGCCGGCGATCTGACCGAGCAGGCGGCGCGATGGACCGGCCTGCGCCCCGGGATCGCGGTCGCCGTCGGCAATGTCGACGCGCATGTCACCGCGCCCGCGGCGCAGGCCGTCGGGGACGGGCAGATGCTCGCGGTCATGGGCACGTCCACCTGCCACGTGATGAACGCCGATCATCTGGCGCGGGTGCCGGGCATGTGCGGGGTGGTGGACGGCGGAATCCTGGACGGCAGTTGGGGTTACGAGGCCGGGCAGAGCGCGGTGGGTGACATCTTCGGCTGGTTCGTGGACAACGCGGTGCCCGCCCACTACCGCGATCGGGCCGCTGCACGCGGCGTCGACGTGCACACCTACCTCGGCGAACTCTCCGAGCGTCAGCGCGTCGGCGAGCACGGCCTGATCGCGCTGGACTGGCTGGGCGGCAACCGCTCCGTGCTCGTGGACCACGATCTGTCGGGCGTGCTGATCGGCTTGACGCTGGCCACCCGGCCCGAGGACATCTACCGCGCGCTGCTCGAATCGACCGCCTTCGGCACCCGCACCATCATCGAAACCTTCCGTGCCGCAGGGGTTCCGGTGCGCGAGCTGACGGTGGCGGGCGGCCTGGTGAAGAACGCCATGCTCATGCAGATCTACGCCGACGTCACCGGGCTGCCGCTGTCGGTGCTCGCCTCCGAGCAGGGCTGCGCGCTCGGCTCGGCCATTCACGCCGCCGTCGCCGCGGGGGCGTACGCGGATGTGCGCACCGCGTCGGCGGCGATGGGCCGGGTCGACCGGGCCGCCTACACGCCCGACCCGGAACGTGCGGCCGCCTACGACGCCCTCTACATCGAATATCGCGCGCTGCACGACCATTTCGGCCGCGGCGGCACCGAGGCGCTGCACCGGCTGCGCCGTATCCGCAATCTCGCCCGCAAGGAGGTAGCCACCCGATGACGGCACTCGATCTCGCAGTGGCCGGTCTGCGCTCGCAACTGGTCGATCTGCATCGCGAACTGACGCGCTGGAACCTGGTGGTGTGGACCGCGGGCAATGTGTCGGCCCGGGTGCCCGGCGCGGACCTGCTGGTCATCAAGCCCAGCGGCGTCTCCTACGACGATCTGACCCCGAAGTCGATGGTGGTGTGCGACCTGGACGGCAATCTCGTCGAGGGGGAGCTGTCTCCGTCCAGCGACACCGCCGCGCACGCCTACGTGTATCGCCACATGCCCGAGGTCGGCGGTGTGGCGCATACGCATTCGTCCTTCGCCAGCGCCTGGGCCGCACGGGGCGAGGCGATTCCGTGCGTGCTCACCGCCATGGCCGACGAATTCGGCGGGGAGATCCCGGTCGGGCCGTTCGCCCTCATCGGCGGCGACGACATCGGCCGCGGCGTGGTGGAAACCCTGGTCGGACACCGCTCCCCGGCGGTGCTGATGCGCAATCACGGGGTGTTCACCATCGGGCCCGACGCGCGGTCGGCGGTGAAGGCCGCCGTCATGTGCGAGGACGTGGCACGCACCGCGCATCTGGCCCACGAGATCGGCCAGCCGATCCCGATTCCGCGGGCCGCGGTGGATTCGCTGCACGACCGCTACCAGAACGTCTACGGCCAGCACTGAAAACGTCCACGGCCAGCGCTGGATTCGCTGGTCCGCCACCGGCTCTGACGAAGGAGTTACCCCTGTGACCGCATCCCCGGCCTCGGCCGCCACGGCCGAAACGGCCGCCACCCGCAAGCCCCGCATCGGCCTGCTCGGCAT
>NZ_JBSGBY010000648.1:0-4536 GCF_053601505.1 Nocardia sp. NPDC004722 | reverse complement strand
CCCGCCGCCGCGCCGCGCGATCGGTTCCGGCCCACCGCGACAGCAGCGCCGGCGGGCATGCCTCGCCCGCCACGGTCAGCACCTCGAGGTCGTCGAGGCCGCCGGGATCGGTCGCGGCGGCCACCGTCGGCGTGAGGACGGCATGGGTGACCCGCTGGGCGCGCATCAGATTCGAAAGCTGTTGCCCGCCATAGACCTCCGGCGGCGACATGACGAGGGCCGTGGCCCCGGAGACCGCCAGCAGCAGTTCGAAGATGGCGGCGTCGAAGGTCCGCGCCGCCACGCTGAGCACCCGCGAATCCGCGGTGACGCCGAAGCGTTCGCGCTGCGCGGCGCACACGCCCGCGAGTCCGGCATGGGTGACCTCGACGCCCTTGGGGCGTCCGGTCGAGCCGGAGGTGTAGACGACATAGGCGGTGCCGTCCGGTCCCGGGGTACCGAGCCGCTCGTCCGCCGTGAGCGCGGTGCGCGGCAGCCGTGTCACCGCCGCCGCGATCTCGGGGGCGTCGAGGATCAGCCAGGACAGGTCGTCGGGCAGCGTCTGTGTGTGGTTGGCGGTCGTCATGCCCACGCGCACTGCCGAATCGGCGCACAGGAAGGTATTGCGGTCGAGCGGATGGCCGGGGTCCAGCGACAGGAATCCCGCACCGGTCTTGGCGACCGCCCATACGGCAGTCACCCATTCCAGCGAGCGCGGTACGCCGACGGCGACGACGGATTCGGGGCCGACCTCGCGCCGGATCAGGAACCGGGCCAGCTGATTCGAGCGCTCGTCGAGCTGACGGTAGGACACGGACCGGTCCCCGTCGACCACCGCGCACCCGTCCGGTGCGGACGACACCGCGGCGGCCAGCAACTCCGGAAGCGTCAGCGCCGCCGTGGGTTCGGCGAGCCCTCGGCCCAGGCGCAGCAGCCGCTGCCGTTCGGGTTCCGGCAGTGCCTCGATGGCGCGCACGGGCACAGCCGGGTCGCGGGTGACGGCCCGCACTACACGGTGCAGTCGACGCGCCAGCGCGGCCACGGTGGCGGCGTCGAACACCTCTGGCCGGTACTGCAATCGCACCCGCAGCCCGTCGTGCACGGTGACGGTGCAGGTCAGCGGATAGTGCGTGGCATCGTTCGCGGTGACCCCGGCGATCTCCAGGTCCCCGCGGCCGGTGAGCTGCCGAATACGTTGCGCGTTCAGCGGATACGACTCCAGCACCATCACGGTGTCGAAGAGGCGATCGGTGCCGGTGAGCGCGTGGATGTCGGCGAGGGCGAGGTGGTGGTGGTCGAGCAGCGCCGCCTGCTCGCGCTGGATGCGCGCCCACAGCCTGGCGACCGGCTCGGCCGGGTCCAGCCGTACCCGGGTCGGCACGGTATTGATGAACAGGCCGAGGGTGCGATCGGCGTCGGGGAGTTCGCCCGGGCGTCCGGACACGGTGCCGCCGAACACCACATCGGTGCGACCGCTCAACTGCGCCACCAGGATCGCCCACACCGATTGCAGCACGGTGTGCAGCGTCACCCCGGCCTCGGCCGCGACGGCTGCCAGGTCGCGGGCCGCGGCGTCGTCGAGGGTCAGCCATTCCTCGGCCACGGCGCCCGCGTCGGGGCGGGCGTCGGGTCCGGCGATCACGGTGGGTTCCGCACCGTCCAAGGCCGTCGCCCAGGCCGTCACGGCGGCGTCCCGGTCGCGAGTCGCCGTCCAGGCCAGGAAGTCCCGGTACGCGTCGGCCGCGGTGCCCGCGCCGGTGGCGTAGCGGGTGAACAGGTCGGTGATCAGCAGCGGGTAGGACCAGCCGTCGAGGATGAGGTGGTGGTTGGTGAGGATGAGCGCCCACCGGTCACCGCCCAGTTCGGCCACCGTGAACCGCAGCAGCGGTGCGGTCGCGGGATCGAAACGGCGGGCCTTCTCGGTGGCGGTCAGGGCGGCCAGCCCGGCCTGCGGGTCGGGATGGGCGGTGAGATCGACCATCTGCCAAGGCAGTTCGACGTCGTCGCACACCACGGCGAGACGTGCGCCGCCGCGGGTGGCGGTGAACGCGGTCCGCAGGCTGCGGTGCGCGTCCAGTTGCGCCTGCGCGGCGGCCCGCAGGCGTGCCACGTCGAGCTTGCCGGTCAGGCGCAGCATCAGCTGTGCGACATAGGCGTCCACATCGGTGGCGAGATCGGCGTGGAACAGCAGCCCGGTTTGCAGGCCGGTCAGCGGCCAGGCGTCGCTCAGCGACGGGTAGGCGCGATCGAGGGCGGCGATCTCGTGGCGGGTGAGGGCCACCAGGTCGAAGTCGGACGGGGAATGCGCTCCCGCACCGGGGTTTTCGGCGTGTTCGGCGATTCCGGTGAGGGCCCGCGTCCACAGAGCGGCGAGTTCCTCGACGTCGGCGGCGTCGAGGAGGGTGCGGGGGAATCGGAAGCTCGCCCGCAGGCGGTCGTGCACCACCATGGCGTTCACGTCGATGGCCAGGGTCACCGGCATGCCGGGGTCGGGGGCGAGGCGCACCTCGTCCGCGCCGCCGCCGAGCTCGCCGGTGACGCGGCCCAGGTAGTTGAAGCCGATGCGTCCGGGCATCCGATCCGGCAGTGCCGCGGCCGTTTCGGTGTTCAGGTACCGCAGCAGCCCGTACCCGGCGCCCTTGTCCGGGATCGAGCGCAGCGTTTCCTTCACCGCGAGCACGGCGGCCGTCACCGCGTCCCCACCGGCGACGACATCGTCGAGGTCGATCGCGGTCAGGTCGAACCGCACCGGGAACATCGAGGTGAACCAGCCGACCGTGCGCGAGAGGTCCGCGCCGGGAACCAGCTGCTGCTCGCGACCGTGTCCCTCCAGACGCAGCAGGACCGAGGATTCCTCGATGCCCTTGCGCGCCCGCCACATTCGCACGGCGACGGCGAAGGCGGCCAGCAGTCCGTCGTCGACGCCGCCGTGGAAGACCGCCGGGACCCGCGACAGCAGGCCGCGTGTGACCTGCTCCGGCAGTTCGACCGACACCTCTTCGAGGGTGGCTGCGGTGTCGATCGACGGGTCCAGTTCGCGCCCGCCTACAACCGGGTCCGGGCCGCTCACCATGGACTGCCACGAACCCAGCTCCCGCAGGCGAATCGGATCGTGTGCGGCATCCACCAGGCCGTGCGCCCAGCGGCGCATCGATGTCCCCACCGGCTCCAGCACCGGTACCTCGCCCGCGAGGGCCTGTGCGAACGCCGAAATCAGGTCCGGCACCACCACTCGCCAGGAAACCCCATCGACCACCAGGTGATGCGCGATCACCAGCAGGCGGCCCGGCTGGGCATCGGCGGGCTGCCAGACGCACCGGATCATCACGCCCTCGAAGGGGTTCAATTGTGCGACAGCATTATTCGCCGCATCGGTGAGATCGTCGACGGGTGCGCACCGCAGCACCACCGCCTCCGCGTCGACCGAACCCTCTGGATCGACGACCAGCACCCACTCCCCGGATTCATTGCGGCGCAGTCGCGATCGCAGCATGTCGTGGCGATCGAGCAATGCGGCGACCGCCGCGAGCACGCCCGCCTCCTCGATGCCTTCCGGCACCGGCACCGTGAAGTGCTGTTCGAAGCGCTGGAATCCCGTGCCCCACTCCAGCATCCAACGCGCCACCGGCGGCAGCGGCAGCTCTCCCACCCCGCCGCCCGGCAACTCCGGCAGCCGCTCGACGTCCGTCTCCCCCACCCGCGCCCGGGTCGCCAGCCGGGCGGGCGTGCGCTGTTCGAAGACGTCGCGGGGGCCGAACACCACACCCCGCGCCCGCGCCTTGGCGACCACCTGGATCGAGACGATCGAATCGCCTCCGAGCGTGAAGAAGTCGTCATCGGCACCGACTCGCCGCAGTCCGAGCACCTCGGCGAATACACCCGCGATGACGTCCTCAACCGGGGTCGAGGGCGCACGGAACTCCCGGACCGCGAACACCGGTTCCGGCAGGGCGCGGCGATCGATCTTCCCGGTCGCGGTCAACGGCAGTTCGTCGAGCACCATCACCACATCCGGAACCATGTACGCGGGCAGCCGATTCGCCACGAACAGCCGGACCCGCTCCGGATCGATCGTCAGTCCGGGGGCCGCGGCCACGTAGCCGACCACGCGCGCGGTGCCGGTGGCCGTGTGGATGGTGGCCACGGCCTGCTCGACGCCCGCCATGGCGGCCAGCGCGGATTCGATCTCGCCGAGTTCCAGGCGCTGTCCGCGCACTTTCACCTGGAAGTCGCTGCGGCCCACGAACTCCAGCAGACCGGTACCGGTCTCGGATCCGGGCGTCCAGCGCACCAGGTCGCCGGTGCGGTACATGCGCTGCCCGGGCGCGCCGAACGGATCGGCCACGAACCGCTCCGCCGTCAACCCCGACCGACCCCGATATCCCCGCGCCACACCGGGTCCCGACACGTACAGCTCACCCACCACACCCACCGGCACCGGATGCAACCAGGCATCCAGCACCGTCACGCGCATCCCCGCGATCGGCGTGCCGATGCCGATCGCCCGTCCCGGCAGCAATTCCGAGCCGGTCGCCCAGATGGTCGCCTCGGCCGGGC
>NZ_JBSGBY010000647.1:0-4546 GCF_053601505.1 Nocardia sp. NPDC004722 | reverse complement strand
GTCGCCGGCGATCAGCACCCCGCCGCGGTAGCTGACCGCGACGATGGTGGTGCCGTGCGGAGCGATATCGGACGGCACGCCCGGATTGGGGTGCGTGCCGTTCGATCCGATTCCGTTGCCGGGCAACAGTTCCGGAGCGTGGAGACGCAGGTACTCGGAGAAAGAGGATTGGGCGAACCCCAACTGGAGCCGCAGGGGGTCACCTTGGGTCACTGGCCGCCCTTCTGCACGTAGGCGCGGACGAAGTCCTCGGCGTTCTCCTCGAGCACGTCGTCGATCTCGTCGAGCAGGTCGTCGGTTTCCTCCGCCAGCTTCTCGCGACGCTCCTGTCCCGCCCCGCCGTCACCGACCGGGCCCTCGTCCTCGTCGCCGCCACCGGCGCGCTTGGTCTGCTCTTGTGCCATAGCAGCCGACCTCCTCTGTGATCATCGGCGAGCACCGGAGAAGATCCGATGCTCGTCCCCCAACACTACCCACCAGCGGCGGGAACATGCCGGATTAAACGTCATTGTGCTGATGCCGCGATCTCCCCGGAGCCTCCCGGACGACACCCCTCGACCCCCGGGATTTCACTCGGAGGCAAGCCCCCGAGCCCCCGTCGAAACCCGGGGACGAGCCCCTGCGGCCCCGAAAGAAAGTGGTCCGGGGACACAGTCCACGGACCACCGAAGGTGTGCGGCGCGGTAACCAGAGCAGCAAGGGCCGGGAGAATCCCTCCCGGCCCTCGTGCGGATGTTCGCTACGCGCGAATTCCTCAGTGCGTCAGCTGCTGCACCAACTCCGAGGCGGTGTGGACGCCGTCCAGCAACTTTCCGACGTGGGACTTGGTGCCGCGCCGCGGTTCCAGGGTGGGGATGCGCACCAGGGAGTCGCCGCCGAGGTCGAAGATGACCGAATCCCAGCTCGCCGCCGCGATATCCGCGCCGAAGCGGCGCAGGCACTCGCCGCGGAAGTAGGCGCGGGTGTCGGTGGGCGGGTTGGTCATCGCGTCGGTGATCTGCTGTTCGGTGACCAGGCGCTGCATGGAGCCGCGCGCCACCAGGCGGTTGTAGAGGCCCTTGTCCAGGCGCACATCCGAGTACTGCAGGTCGACCAGGTGCAGTTTGGGCGCAGCCCAGGTCAGGCCCTCACGGTTGCGCATGCCTTCCAGCAGGCGCAGTTTCGCGGTCCAGTCCAGCAGGTCGGCGGTTTCGAGGGGGTCGCGCTCGAGCAGGTCCAGCACGTGCGCCCACTTTTCGATGACGTCCTTGGTGCGCGCGTCGTCGATTCCGGTGCGGTCCATGAACTTCTCGACCCGGTCGAGGTAGATGCGTTGCAGCGCAAGGCCGGTCAGCTCACGGCCGTCCGAAAGGGCCACGGTGGCACGCAGAGTCGGGTCGTGGCTGATGGTGTGCACGGCGGTGACCGGGCGCGCCAGCTGCAGATCCGAGAGATCCTCACCGGCCTCGATCAGGTCCAGCACCAGGGCGGTGGTGCCGACCTTCAGATACGTCGACCACTCCGCGAGATTGGCGTCACCGATGATGACGTGCAGGCGGCGGTACTTGTCCGCGTCGGCGTGGGGTTCGTCACGCGTGTTGATGATGCCGCGCTTGAGCGTGGTCTCGAGACCGACCTCGACCTCGATGTAGTCGGCGCGCTGCGAGAGCTGGAAGCCCGGCGTATCGCCGGACTGGCCGATGCCGACGCGACCGGAACCGCACACCACCTGGCGGGAGACGAAGAACGGCGTCAGCCCGAGAATGATCTGGTTGAACGGGGTCTCGCGGCTCATCAGGTAGTTCTCGTGGGTGCCGTAGGAGGCGCCCTTGCCGTCGACATTGTTCTTGTAGAGCTGCATGCGCGGGGCGCCGGGCACGCTCGAGGCGTAGCGGGCGGCGGCCTCCATCACCCGCTCACCGGCCTTGTCCCAGATGACGGCGTCCAGCGGGTCGGTGACCTCGGGCGCGGAGTATTCGGGATGGGCGTGATCGACGTAGAGGCGAGCCCCGTTGGTGAGGATCATGTTCGCCGCCCCGACCTCGTCGGCGTCGATCACCGGCGCGGGCCCGTTGAGCCTGCCGAGATCGAAACCGCGCGCGTCCCGCAACGGCGATTCCACCTCGTAGTCCCAGCGTGTGCGCTTGGCGCGCGGCACGCCCTCGGCCGCGGCGTAGGCGAGCACCGCCTGGGTCGACGTGAGAATCGGGTTGGCCGACGGCTCGGTAGGCGTCGAAATGCCGTACTCGACCTCGATTCCGATGATGCGCTGCATGCCTCGAGCCTAGGCGAAAGGCACGCCCGGGCGCGGGTGGACTGTCCGGGTTGCAGTCATTCGCGAGTCGGATGCCGGGTCGTTCTCGCGGCTGATCCGCGCCGAGCGGGGTCGGCGGCACAATGACCGGCATGGTCGAACCGGCTGCCACCCCACGTCTCCCACTGCCGGACAGGCCCGTAGCCGACGACCCCGAAACCGTTCCCGCCCAATCCGGTTCGGCCCGGCTGGGGGCACTGGACGTGCTGCGCGGCATCGCCATCCTGGGCACGCTGGGCACCAATATCTGGATCTTCACCAATTCCGAAGGGCTGCTCGGCTACCTCGCGCACAGCGACGAACCGCGGGGGGCGTGGCTGTGGATCGAACGGGTCCTGCAGCAGCTGGCGCAGGGCAAGTTCCTGGGGCTGCTGACCATCATGTTCGGGATCGGCCTGGCTATCCAGCAGCGATCGGCGGTGCGGGCCGGACGGTCATGGCCGGGCCGCTACCCGGTGCGGGCGGGACTGCTGCTGCTCGACGGGCTGGTGAACTTCTTCTTCGTCGCCGAATTCGATGTGCTGATGGGGTATGCGGTCACCGGGCTGGTGGTCGCGTTCATCCTGACGACCGGCCCGAAGGCGCAACGGCGCTGGCTGATCACCATGGCGAGCATCCATGTGACGGTGCTGTCGCTGATCGCGGTGGCGATCCTGCTGAGTCCCGGCGGCGATGACGGCGGGCATCGGCCCTTGGATCCGAATCCCTATGCGGACGGCTCGTTCTGGGATCTGGTGGCGTTCCGCTGGGAGCATCTGCTGGTGTTCCGGCTGGAACCGCTGTTCATCTTCCCGATGTCGATCGCGCTGTTCCTGCTGGGTGCGCGCCTGTTCCGGGCCGGGATCTTCGAGTCCGGCGGCGCGCGAATCCGCAAGCGACTCATGGTGATCGGCTTCGGCGTCGCCGCCCCGATCGATCTGCTGCTCGGATTGACCGGCGGCGACCTGATCCTGGTGGCCCGCTACGGGACCGCCCCGATCGTCTCCCTCGGCCTGCTCGCGCTGGTCGCGGAGGTCTACACGCACCGCCCCGGGCCGGGTTGGGTGGGCCGCCGCTTCAGCGAGGTGGGCCGGATGGCGTTGAGCTGCTACATCCTTCAGAACCTGGTGTCGGGATGGCTGTGCTACGGCTGGGGTCTCGGGCTGGCGGGCCTGGTGTCGGCCACCGCGCGAGTGCCGTTCACCGCCGGGATCTACGTGCTGGTGTGCGCGCTCATGCTGAGCTTCGCGCACCTGTGGCTGCGCCGATTCGAGCGCGGCCCGGTGGAGTGGCTGTGGAATCGCAGCTATCGCGCGCTCACCGGCGGGTGAGGGCTACTCGATCTCGTCGATGGAACGCAGGTACGGCGACTGACCGTCGATGCAGCTCTGCAACCGGAACAGGGTATGCGCCGGAACGACATCGGTGAACTGCTCGCTACCGGAGGAGCCGCCGCCGTCGGGATCGCTGTACTCGCACTGCATGGAGCCGGAGACCACGTACTCGCGGTCGGTGTCGTTGCGGCAGTCCAGGACATCGCAGCGCATGCCGTCCGGGAGAGCGACGTCCGCGGCCGCCGGGGCGATCGGAGCCAGCGCGGCGGCGGTGATCGCCGCGAACACGACCGGCCGGGCGTACGAACGGAGGGCCATCGAAATCCTCTGGTGGTGAAGCGGTGTCACGCGCGGGCCGCCGCGGTGCGCGAGAGCAGGTCGGCGACGACGGTGTCGCGGGTCAGCGGCAGGTCCAGACTACGGGCATTGCCCTCCAGCAGCGACAACACCGACTCGGTGAGGATTCCCTCGACCTGTTCGCTGGTCAGGGTGGGTGCGGCTCGCCAGCTGTTGACCACGCCGTCGACGAAGCCGACGGTGCCGAAGGCCATGGGGCGGGCCCGGTTCCGGTCGATGCCGAAGCGTTCGAGGGTGTCGGCGAACAGGTCGGCGAGGTGGCCGCCGATGCGGTCGCGGGCCCCGGCCAGAGCGGTGGAGGGTTCGCCGTGCGGGTCGGCGGCGGCCAGGAAGCGGTGCAGCTGCGGATGGCGTTCCACCCAGCCGACGTAGGTGCCGATCGCGCCGCGGACCAGATCGCGCACGGTGCCCTCGGGGTGCAGGCGCGGAAGCAGTTCGGCCAGCAGCGAATCCAGGATGTGGCGGCGGATGGCCTCGTCGAGGTCGGTCCTCGATGAGGCCCGTCGTCGACTACGCGAAACTTCGGCCACGGTGACCGACATCGCCCACGGCGTGGGTTTCAACGACGTCAACACCTTCACCC
>NZ_JBSGBY010000646.1:0-4564 GCF_053601505.1 Nocardia sp. NPDC004722 | reverse complement strand
CAACCGCGCCAGATACACGAGCTGATCGACGATCGGCTGCTTCGGATACAACCCGCGCTCCTCGGGCATGTATCCGAACCGCCGCCGGTCCGCGGTCGCCGCCTTGGCAGGGGCTTTCGCGGGTGCGGCTGGTGCGGCGCCGGTCTTGCGTACGGAGGCTTCCAGACTTCGCTGTAGCGCGGCGACCAGGTCGACCACCTCGGCGTCCATCTCCGGCGCCGCGGCCTCGGGCGCACGGGTGACCTTGCTGCTGCCGCTGGCGATCGCCTCGTCGAGCAGCTTCTTCAGCTCGATCTGGTATTCGTCCACGTAGAGGCTGGGATCGAAATCATCCGAGAGTGTGTCGACGAGCGTCTCGGCCATCTGCAGTTCCTGCTTCTTGGGCTCGGACACATCCTCGAGCTTGTCGAACGCCACCGACCGCACCTCGTCGGGCCACAGCAGCGTCTGCAACACCAGCACCCCATCGCGCACCCGCAGCGCCCCCAACCGTGTCTTCTGCCGCAACGTGAAATGCACCAGGGCCACCCGATCCACCCGTTCGAGCGTCTTCGCCAGCAGCACATACGCTTTCGGCGTCGTCGAGTCGGGTTCCAGATAGTAGCTCTTGTCGAACAGAATCGGATCGATCTGCTCCGACGGCACGAATTGCAACACCGGAATCTCGTGCTTCTCCGCCGCCGGCAGCTTCGAAAAATCCTCGTCGGTGAGTATCACCCGATCCCCATCAGGCGACTCATAAGCCTTGTCGATATCCGAATACTGCACCGGCTGCCCATCCACCGTGCACACCCGCTCATACCGAATCCGCCCACCATCAACGGCATGCACCTGGTGAAACTTGATGTCATGATCCTCCGTGGCGGTATAAACCTTCACGGGAACATTCACCAACCCGAACGCGATGGAGCCCTTCCAAATGGACCGCATCGCCCGATCCTACTTCGGACGGCGTGTCCTGGTCGGTAACACGCCGCCGACCTGCGGGTTTCGGGTGGCTTCTGTTTGTTGTGGGTGGTTGAACCCTCACGACTCATCTGGTCCGCCCGCCACTTCGACACCCTGGACCTCAGGAGTTGAGACGATATTTGAGCGCGAAGGTCTCAACCCTTGACGGCCTCGGCGATCCGGCATGCCGCCTGGGCGGGTGTGAGGTGCGTAGTGTCGACGACCTCGGCATCACGGTGTAGCCACGTGCGGGCTGCCTCGGCGTACGGCTCCAGATATTTGAGCCGGAACGCGGAGGGGCCGAGAAGGGTGTCCCCCTCGATGCGCCCACGGAGGGTGTCCTGGTCGGCGTGGAGGACGAAATGCCTTACCGGGATCGAGTATTGGGCCAGGCCCGTGCTGATCTCGCGCCAGTACTGCTCGACCAGGACCGTCATCGGAATCACGAGGATGCCGCCGGTGTAGTCGAGTACGCGGCGGGCGGTCTCGACCACAAGCGGCCTCCACGGCGGCCAGTGCTGGAAGTTGTCGGTCTCGGGCAGCCCCGGCGTGATGTCCATCAGGGTTTCGCCGACCTTCTCCGCGTCGAACACCCGCGAGTCCGGGATCAGTTGCTGCACAAATGCGCTGGTCGTTGTCTTGCCAGCGCCGTGGGTGCCATTAAGCCAAACGATCATGGGCCCAACGTTAATGGCATGACGGCGGTCCACTGCCGGGCACGACCGCGTGGCTATGGCTGAATCGAGGTCGGCTCTCACATGAAGGCCGGGACCCGCCCGCGCCGGGCTCGGGCCGGGCGGCTTCCTCAGGGGACGCCTGCACGTGCTCCCGGGATCCCCTTCCGGCGGGGATGGTGCGGCTGGGCGTAATCCAATTCGAGGGAAGCCTTTTCGTAGTGACGCACATCATGAACTTTATTTACGAAATAT
The DNA here is from genome assembly GCF_053601505.1 of Nocardia sp. NPDC004722. Lineage (NCBI taxonomy): Bacteria > Bacillati > Actinomycetota > Actinomycetes > Mycobacteriales > Nocardiaceae > Nocardia > Nocardia sp. NPDC004722. Next base: position 2,687 of record NZ_JBSGBY010000646.1, on the reverse strand, counting down.
ATCTTGCAGGTCTTCTGGTGGTTACCGGCGAGTTCGCTTCCGCTCAATTGCGAGCATAGAGGTATCGCACATATCCTGTGGTCGCGATCCGGTGCGGGGGCGCAATCATTTCGGCGATATCTGCCGACGGGGATGAACAAGAGGAAGGTTGTCTGTGTTTGCAGTGAATTCGAAGGCGGAACTTCGATGACCACCTTTACCGGATTGTCCCCCGAGCTGGCGCGATCGTGGTGGCTGCTGTCGGCGACCTCCGACAACACCGGCCGCATGGCGGGTACCCGCGCCGACGTCGCTGTCATCGACCTCGAGGACGGTGTGGCTCCGCAGCGGAAGGCGTTCGCGCGCACCGTGGCCCGTGGGATTCTCGAGCAGGGTCCGGCCTGGATCCGCATCAACGACGTCCGCTCGCCGTACTGGCGCGACGATGTCGAGGCGATCGGCGACCTGTCCCAGCTGGCGGGTGTCATGATCGCGAAGGTCGACTCGGCGACCGATATCGAGCTGGTCTCTACCGCCCTACCCGCGCCGGTGCCGCTGGTCGCGTTCATCGAGACGGCAGTGGCCTTGGAAGCGGCGCGGCAGATCGCCGATCATCCCCGGGTCTGCCGCCTCGCTCTGGGCAGTGGAGATCTGCGCATGGATCTGGGGGCGGAGCCCGGATCGGCGATTCTGGATTACGCGCGGTCGCGGTTGGTCGTCGCCAGCCGGGCCGCGGGCCTGCCGGGACCCATCGATGGCCCGTCGATCGTGAACGACGAGGGCCTCGTGCAACGGGAGACCGCCTCGGCGCGCTCGCTGGGCATGACCGGCCGACTCTGCCTCGACCCGGCGCACGCCGCCCTCATCAATACCGTCCTCAGCCCGACCGTCGACGACATCGCGGCGGCGCGAGCGACCATCGCCCAGCTCGGTTCGGATGGAGCCAACGCGACCAAGGGCAGCGACATCCCACGTTTGCGCCGTGCGCACCGCACCATCGACCTCGCCTCCCGGTTCGATCTGATCTAGGGGGCGCGGGTCGAGAAATATCGCAAGGGTCGTGCCCGACCGGACGGTGCCCTCGCTGGTGCGGATTCCTTTGTCGGCCAGGGCGAATGGGCCGATCCGTTTCCGGTATCGACGGTCGCCGGAGTGGCTTCCGCCGATCAGGACACCGAACGCCATGATCGGCAGGAGAAGCGACCGACGAGCGTTCATGCCCCGGCCAGTGTCTGGAGGCCGAGGTCCGCAGCGACGGACGCGGTGGCGGTGTGGGGGTCGGAGGCGAGGGGGGCGCTGAAGAAGTCGGTGGTCCAGTCGATCGCGAGGTGTTGGACGACGGTGACGTTCGCCGATTGGGGTACGCCGCAGAACAATTCGCCGAGTGTGTCCGAGCTGTCGCCTTCAGCGTCGGTGTGCTCGCCGGTGGGGAGCCGGACGCCGACGAAGGGGCGGTGGAGGAGGGTTTGCAGGGCCGTGGTGCCGGATCCCAGGGCATTGCACAGCGAGGGTGGGCCGGACACGGTGAGGATGGGCAGGCCGGTCGGGTCGAGGTCGGCGAGCGCGATGTCGGTGTTGTCGCCCAGGAACGACTTCACCGGATCGAGCAGGACCAAGCCGCGGACCCGCGGCCAGATGGCGGGCGCGGTGGTGTGCAGCCGGTGTGCGACGTACTCGACGGCCTCCGCGCCCGCGGAGTGGCCCAGAAACACGAATCGCCGGGGAAGTTCGGGAGCGGTGCGCCCCGCGCGGGCGGCCGCGGCGGCCAGGCTGCGGGCGAGTGGGCCGGACGGATCGTCCGCGGTGGTGAACAACCCGGCCACTTGGTCGAGGAAGGCGGTGTTGTCGCCGAGGTTCTGCAGGGTGCAGCCATCGAGGTTGAGGAACGGCAGGCTGGGCGCGAAGACCAGATAGCCTGCGGCGGCGAGGGATTCCGACAGGGCCGCGACGTTCTCGCTCGCGCGAGCGAAGCCGTGCTGCACCCAGACCAACCCGCGTGGCACGCCCGCCGGCAGGTACCAGTCGACGGTCTGACGCAGGGTCGAGGTCGCGCACGGTAGGTCGATCGTGCCGGGCAGGACCGGCGATTCGGCTGCGGCGGGGGAGATTCCGGCGACGGCGGCGATACACGCGGCGGCCAGGACGGTCAGTGTAGAACCCCGAAGGCTCATCGTGACTCCAATGGGGAGGGCACGCTGTTTCCCTTGTCGGAATAGCGTTTCTTTCAGTGATCCCTAGTGACCATAGTTGGTTCGCTGCCGTGCACGATCGTTTTGGGACAACTGCTGGACGCAGCTACTGTATCGAGGTTATGTTTCGTTGAGAGAAACAATGTTTCACTTCGGAATCGCGTGCGGCGGAGGCTCCGCAGTGAGGAGACGCCCCGGTGAGATCGGCGCTCTACGTCCCCGGTAACCGCCCCGACCTGTTCGACAAGGCGCTGGCCGGTCCGGCCGATGTCGTGCTGCTGGACCTCGAGGACGCGGTTCCGCTGGGAGACAAGGATTCCGCGCGTGCCGAGATCGCCGGGTGGCTGCGCACCGTCCCGGCGGCGCGGCCTCGCATCTGGGTGCGGGTCACCGTCGAGGACGTCGAGGCGGATCTGCGCGCGGTGGTCACCCTCTTCGCGCACTTCCCCGACGGGAAGGAATCGCTGGTCTTCGACATGGACGCCGACCGCGAGGCGGCCGTGGTGGCCGCGGTGCGTG
>NZ_JBSGBY010000645.1:0-4572 GCF_053601505.1 Nocardia sp. NPDC004722 | reverse complement strand
GGTCCCGCTGCGCGTCGTCCGTGCGGTGGGTGGTGACCGCCTGCGGGAGGTCGAAGACGATGCGGCGCAGGCGGTCCGCGGGATCCCCGCTGTACTCGGTGACATCCCAGATGCCGTACAGCGGCGAGTGCGGGCGGCCGTCACCGTATTGCGCCCAGGCGTCGTGGCCCTCGGAGACGGTGGTGCCCAGTAGCCACAGTCCGACCAGGACCTGCGTCGCGAGCAGAATCCTGTTCGCCCGTGCCCCCGTAACCAGTCCCTCCGGCTCGCGCACCGACACCGCGCGGCCGATCAGCGCCCGCAGGATCCGCACGATGTCCGGGGCCGCCAGCACCACCGCGTACACCAGCAGCTGGAAAGAGAACAGTTTCACCGGCACGTCGAAGGTGAGGTTCAACAGGAACACCTGCATGGCCACCACCACCGCCAGCACCGCCCCGACGCCCGCGGTGACGGGCAGGATCAGCAGCAGCCCGGCCACGACTTCCGCTGCGCCCAAGGACATCTCGTAGGGTTTCGACGCGGCGGTCTGCGACCACAGCACCGTCATCGGGCTCATGTCCCCGAACGGTTCCACCAGCCGCTCCAGGCTGAAGGCCATCTGCGAGGGCAGCAGTTTGGTCATGCCGTACAGCAGCAGCGCGCCGACCAGTGCGAAACGCAGCGTCAGCCGGAACCAGCCGTAGAGGCGCGCGTAGTTCGGGCGCGCACGATCCAGCACCGACCAGACGGCCGTGATCGGCACGGCGACCAGCAGCCAGGTGAACGCCGACACCCAATTCGCCGCCGTATCACCGCTTCCGGTGGCAGCCCACGAGATCCGGGTGCCGAAGACGTGCTCGCCGAGCCAATCGGTGAGCGGATGCAGACCCGTCCACTCGGCGACATCGAGCACCGTCTGCGTCGGCACCCCGAGCGAGCGCAGCAGCGCGTGGAACACCAGCACCCCGGCCATGCCGACCCCGAGCACCACGAAGGCGTATCGAAACACGATGCGGAGCAGCGGATTCCAGCGCCGCTCCGAGGTCTCGCCCGTCTCCGCGGCCGCCTCGGCGACCAACTCCGCAACCACGCCGTTCCCTCCGTCACCGCCACAAAATCCTTGCGGCGGTGAACGTTAGGTCGGCGCCGGGCGGGCCGGTACCCGGCAAATGCGGTGCCCCGATGTCCGGTGGCACCACACCCGCTGCCCCCGGAATCGGGGCGTCAGCGACGTTTCGGGCGGGCGAAGCGGTTCATGATCGGGAGATCCACCCAGTGGTAGAGCAGCCCGGCCAGGGCCGTCGAGACGGCCATGCACAGCAGCGAGAATCCGGCCCAGCCGAGGATGCCGAACTCCCTACCGCCGATCAGGTATCGGGTGACCACGACCATCACCGGGAACTGGATGAGATAGAAGGCGAAGGACACATTGCCCAGCCACACCACCCAGCGATGGGAACTGATGCCGCGGATTCCGGCCAGATCACGAGTGGCCATGGTGGCGACCACCGCGGTCATCGGCGCGAGCATCAGCGCCGACATCTTGAAGTTCACCGGCACCACCCAGGTCGCCGCGAACGAGGCGGCCAGGGCGATCAGCGGCCAGGTGAGTTTGGTGTTGCGCCAACGGCCTTCGATCACCATGCGGGCGGCCAGCACGCCGAGGAAGAACTCCGGCAGGCGCGAGAGCGGGAAGGTGTAGCTCAGCCAGTAGGAGCGGGCCACCGGGATGTCGGGCTGCTGGAACCACGCCGGGGAGGCGTGCAATTCGTAGTGCGGCGAGACATTGCCGGGGACCAGGCGCGGGGCGAACGCGTTCGCGATGCGCGAGGAGGAGAACGCCTCCGACAGGCTCGACGGGCCGTTCACGAACAGGAAGTACGAGGTGTGCAGGGCCAGGATGCCGACCATGAGCAGTCCGGCGGCCAGCATCAGCCGGTGCGTCGGGATGCGCATCACCAGTGGCAGCACCAGCGGAAAACTGAAGTAGAACAGCACTTCCGCGGCCAGCGACCAGGACGGGACGTTCAGGCCGCCGACCGTCGTCCACTTCGGCACCCAGGTGTGCACCAGCAGCAGGTTCGGCACCCACACCGCCAGGCGATGCAGCGGCACGCTCGCGGCCACGATGAACGCGGCCGCGCCCAGCAGATGCGTCGGCCAGATCTTCAGCACGCGGCGGCGATAGAAGTCGCGCATCCGCATGCCCGGCCGGAACGACCAGTAGATGATGAAACCCGACAGCACGAAGAAGAAGGTGACGCCCGCGGCGCCGAGCTGCATCGGGATCCACTCGTGGATGTGGCGGAACAGCTCCGACTTCTGGAACGGGTAGACCGGCAGGAACACCAGAGCGTGCAGGACGAAGACCGCGAACGCCGCCCACCAGCGGCCGCCGGTCAGGGACGGCAGCGCGGGGCGCGCCCCGCGGGTAAGCGCGGCGGTCGACTCCGGGGGCGTTTCGACGACCCTCGGCGTGACGGTCAGCACCGGTGAGATCGGCTGGGCGGCAAAGGCTTCCGGTGCGCTCGGCGCGCGGGTCCCCGGCATGACTTCGGGTGGACGGGTCATCGTGCGTACCTCTCGTACAGTGCGTTGGCGATCACCGCGTCGCCCTGGGGAGCCGGATGGAAGGGCAGGCCCGCGAGATTGATCTGCGGGTCGAAGACCCCGTTGACCCACTGCTGCGGGGTGCACAGTCCGTGTCCGGCGGTGAGCGCGCGGGAGTCGAGGAAGTCGACCTGCGACTGTGCGGCCGCCTCGCGTTCCGCCTGGTCCATGCGGTTGAAGTACTCGACGACCGTGCGGCCCTTGGGCTGGATGAAGCCGAGTCCGGCGAGGTCGACGCAGATGGCGTCCGCGTCGGGCCGGAACAGCTCGGGGTAGCCGACGATGACGATGCGCGCGGCGGGGGCGTAGTAGCGGATGTAGGTCACGACCTTGCTGATGCGCGCGGCGTATTCGGCGCCGGTGATGGCGTGCGGGTCGGCCATCCGGCCCTCGGCCACCGCGTCGGGGCCGCAACCGCCGGTCACGTCGTAGAAGCAGCCCTCGGTCGACTTCCACGGGGACAGCTCTTGGCCACCCCACTGGTCGTTGAAGCCGAATTGCACCGTGACCAGCTTGGTTTCGGGACCGAACGCGCCCGCCTTGGCGGCGTTGGCGGCCTGGACGGTCAGCGTGTAGCTGTCGCCGCCCTCGATCGCCGCGCCGGGACAGGATTGGTTCCAGACCTGATCGCTGTCGGCGGGCAGGCCCATCAGCGCGCTGAGCTGCACGGGCCAGGCCGTGTCGCCGTGATCGCACTTCTTCTCACTGGAGAACGGCGTCCAGCCGTTGGCCGAGAACGAATCGCCCAGGATGACAAGTGTTTTCCCGGCCGGGGCCGGAGCCTTGCCCGTGGCGGTCGAATCGGCGTGCGCGCCCGCGGTTCCCGTCATGACCGCTGCGATGGCCACGACCGCGGCGCACAGCGAAGCCGATGCGCCTGGGAGACGGAACTTCATGGAACCCTCGAATCGCAAATTGAACAATGAGTCTTTCAGTTTTGCGCGGAGTGTACAGAGACGAGTGGTGGACGTGAGATCCGTTGCGGCGGATCAGCGTCCGTAGCGGTCGAAGACGGCATTGGCGACGACGGCGTCACCCTGACTCGACGGATGGAAGGGCAGGCCGTCGATATCGGTGTGCAGGTCGAAGACCCCGTTCAACCACGGCTGCGACGAGCAGAGACCGTGGCCGGTCGTGAGCGCACGGGCATCGAGGAAGTCGATGCCCAGCAGCTGAGCCGCTTCGCCCTGCGCTTGCTGGATGCGGTCGAGGTACTCCACCACCGCGCGGCCGCGCGGATTGACGAAGGGCGCGACCCCGAGGATGTCGAGGCAGACGGTGCTGCTGCCCGGGGCGAAAAGCTCCGGATACCCCACCAATACGATGCGCGCGTTCGGCGCGTAGTACTTGATGTAGGTGACGACATTGCTCATGCGCTTGGCCATCAGCGCACCGGAGACACCGTTGAAGTCGGTCATCCGGCCCTGGTCGACCGCGTCCGGATCACAGCCGTCGGCGAGGTTGAACACGCAGCCCTGCAACGAATTCCACAGCGTCTGATCGGACTTGCCCCACTTGTCGTTGAGTCCGAACTGCAAGGTCACCAGTTTGGTGTCCGGGCCGAAAGCACCCTCCTTGTCCGCGCGCTGCGCCTGCTGGGCCATGGTCCAGCCGGGACCGCTGTCGATCGACGCGCCCGGACACGACGGGTCGTCGACCCGGTCGGTGCCGTACACGCCCATCAGCTTGGCCAGTTGCACCGGCCAGGCGGTGCGCCCGTGCAGATTGCAATCGTCCCGGCCCGTGAAGTGGTCCCACTCGTTCGCGGAGAACGAATCACCCAGCACCACAAGCTCTTTGCCGGCGGGAGCCGGATCGGCTCCCGCCCCGCCCGCGGCCGTCACCGAAGCCGCGAGCGCCACCGCGGTGACGCACAGCCACCGCACACTGTTGCCCAGCACCTACTCGTCCGCTCAGTACCCGGCGCGCGGCTCGAATCCGGGCGCGTCCAAGGTCGGCGGCGCGGCGGGCTTGGGGGCC
>NZ_JBSGBY010000644.1:0-4576 GCF_053601505.1 Nocardia sp. NPDC004722 | reverse complement strand
GCCACGACGCGGCGGGCAGCGGCGGCCGCCAGCGCAGCTCGCCGACCGGCGGTGCGGCATAGGGGATTCCGTTGAACAGCCGATAGTCCGGTGTCACCACGCCGTGCAGGCTGCCGCTGTCGACCGTGACCGTGTCCGGGGCCGACGCGGCGCGCGCCGACGGGGGATGCACCGTGAATATCGTGACGAGGACGGCGACCGCCGCGAGCACCGCCGCGGCCCCGAATCCCACCCGTTCCGAACTGCGCACGATCACCCGAGCCTCCCGAGGCCAGCAGCGTTTTCGCGTAGGCGGTCGATACTAGTCGGCCGGTTCTGACGCCGGTCCGGAGTCTCGAGACGACGCCATAACCCCTGCGTACGGGTGGGACGATCGGGCGTACGTGTCTCACGGCGAGACGGCCGTTGACAGCCGCTTCACGGCCGGGAAACGGTGGGCCACACCAGACCTTCCACCGTTCGGAGTCCAGCGATGACCGTGCCCGCACTCGATGCCCTCGACCTCTTCGATCCGGCGCACCTCGACGACCCCTACCCGCTGTATCACCGCCTGCGCGCGGAGTCGCCGGTCTATCGCATCCCCGGCTCCGACTTCTACCTGGTCACCTCGTGGGATCTGGTGACCGAGGCGGTGAGTCGCGTCGAGGACTTCTCCTCCCACCTCACCGGCGCGCTGCTGCGGCAACCCGGGCAGCCACCCGCCACCTTCGACATGGACGGCGGCGGCCAGGCCATCCACGTGCTGGCCACCGCGGACGATCCGAGCCATCAAGCGCAACGCAAGCTGGTGCAGCCGTTGCTGGCCAAACGGATTCGCGGACTCGGCCCCACGGCCACCGACCTGGTGGATCGACTCTGGCACGAGGAACTGCGCGGCGATCGGCTCGAATGGGCGGCGGGCATGGCCGACCGGCTACCGCTGGCCCTGGTCGCCGACATCATCGGACTGCCGGATGCCGATGTGCCGCAACTGCTCACGTGGGCCTACGACAGCACCGAGATGCTGGGCGGCATCGTGGAGGCGGATCGCTTCGGGCAGCTGGCGGCCGCCGCGGCCGATCTGGCGGGCTACCTGTACACCAAAATCCATGCCGCCCTCGATTATCCGGTCGCCGACTCCCCCGCCGACCTGCTCCGCGTGCTGGCCGCCGCGGTCCGCTCCGGCGAGATCACCGAGGCCGTGGCCGTGCTCGTGCTGGTCCAACTCGTCGGCGCGGGCGGCGAATCCACGGCCGGTCTCATCGCCAATGCCGCCCGGCTGCTCGCCGTCGACCCCGGGTTGCAGGACGAGCTGCGTCGCGAACCCGCACTACTTCCCGCCTTCCTCGACGAGGCGCTGCGGCTGGAATCGCCCTTCCGAGGCCATCATCGGCATGTCACCGTCGATACGACGCTGGGCGGCACCACGATTCCGGCGGGCAGCCACGTGCTGCTGTCGTGGGGCGCGGCCAATCGGGATCCGGCCCGCTTCGATCGGCCCGACGCCCTCGACCTGGATCGCCGCAGCGGCGCGAACAATCTCGCCTTCGGCCGGGGCATCCACTTCTGCGTCGGTTCGGCGCTGGCCAAGCTGGAGGCCACCGCCGCGCTCACCGCGCTGCTGGACCGCACCACCGCGTTCACACTCGTCGAAGATGCCCCGCCGCAGTGGTTTCCGAGCATCTTCGTGCGCCGCCACCGCAGTCTGCCGCTGCGGGTGCGCTGACCCGACCGAAATTCTTCCGCGCGCCTGCGAGGTGCCCGGCCCGGGGTCACGGCAAGATCGTCGTCGATCGGGGGGCCTTACAGCCGTGACCATAGGAAAGGGGTTTTGTTCGTGAAGACCGTGTACCGCATCACCCTGGCCGCGCTCGCCGGTGCCGTTTCCGTAGCCCTCGCCGCCCCGGCGTCGGCCGATGCCGCGCCACAGCGGATCACGCTGGACTACTCCAAGGGCCGCTGCGCCCAGACCACGCTGACCGCGCACTCCTTCACGCCCACCACGCTGGAGATCACCACCTCCAACAACTTCACCGATGACGCCAAGATCGATATGAACGGCCAGCGGGTCGCGCTGCCGGACACCTACGGCGCGCAGACCACCAAGATCGATCTCGGCACCCCGATGCCCGGGGCCATCCCGTTCAAGGTGTCGGGCTCGGAGTGGCCGGGCAGCGCCGGGACCGGCTGCGAGGGCTGGATCATCGTCGCCTGAGCCGGATCCCGATCGACCGACGAGCGAGCCCCGGGGGACTTCCCGGGGCTCGCTCGCGTCTACGGCCGCGCGGTCCTACTTGCCGTGCGTGCGCAGCTGGTACAGGCCCTCGGTCTCGGCGACGACCACCCCGTTGGCGTCGGTGACGACGGCCTTCAGCACATAGTCGGCCTTGCCCTTGGCCTCCGCCTCCTCGGCGATGCGGGCGATCTCCTCCGCGGAGATCGACGCCTCGGCCCGCACGTCGGTGGCCGCAGGCTTGCGGAAGTAGATGTGCAGGTCCTTCACCAGCGGGAAGTACTTGCTCATATCGAAGCTCGCGATGGCGAGCGCGCCACCGAGCACCTCGGCGACGGTGAACAGCACCCCGGCGTACATGACCCCGAAGTGGTTGCCATTGCCCTCGATCGGCACCGTGGTGGCCGCGAAGCCCGGGCGCACCTCGTCGGCTCGCACGCCCATCTTGTGCGCGACCGGAATCGTGAATTCCATGCCACCGTTCACGACCTCGTTCAGCGGCGGGGCGTCGTTCGCCATGCGGACCTCCTCGTCCTGGATACGGACACTTACTGACGTAGTGCCAACAGGATGAATCATCGTGGGTGAGAGGGTTGTGGCGCAACTCCCTCATCGATCCACGTGAACCCGGCCACATCCGGGCAAATCATCCCATGTCCCAACTAGTATGCAAGTCGTGTCCAAGACCCCTTCCGCCGCCGAGCGGGCCTATCGCGAGATCAAGGAACGCATCCTCAGCGGCGACCTGCCGGGCGGGGAGCTGGTCAGCGAGAACGAGATCGCCGGCGAACTCGGCACCTCCCGCACCCCCGTGCGCGAGGCGTTCCTGCGGCTCGAGACCGAGGGCTGGATGCGGCTGTACCCCAAGCGCGGCGCGCTGGTCGTGCCGGTGCCCTCGCACGAGGCCGAGCACGTCATCCACGCCCGCTACGTGGTGGAAACCGGCGCGGTCGACGCGCTGACCCGCATCGCCCGCGCGGGCCTGATCCCCCGGCTGCGCGAATCCCTGGACCGCCAACGGGAACTCGCGGCGGCCGGCGATCTCGACGAATTCGCCATCGTGGACGCCGATTTCCATCGCGAATACGTGGTGGCCGCCGACAATCCGCTGCTCACCGGCTTCTACGACTCGCTGCGCGAGCGCCAGCGCCGGATGAACAGCGTGGCGCTGCACCGGGGCGAGACCAATCCCGAGCGAATCATCGCGCAGCACACCGAAATCACCACCCTGATCGAGGCCGCCGACGCCGCCGGTTTCGCCGCAGCACTCGCCGAGCACCTGACCCACGTGCACGGCGTGACCTTGAGAGGACTGTGATGGCGACGCTGACCTCCGTCGGCACCCGGGCGACCGGACTCGGCACCCACCCCAAAGCCTGGCTGAGCGTCTCGGCCGCGATCTTCGCGATCGCCTGGGGCGGCAATGAATTCACCCCACTGCTGGTCATGTACAAGCGCGACGGCCTGTCCGTCGCCACGGTGGACCTGCTGTTGTTCGAGTACGTGCTCGGCATCATTCCCGCCCTGCTGATCGGCGGCCCGCTGTCGGACCGTTTCGGCCGCCGCACACTCATGCGGCCCGCGCCGGTGATCGCGGCGCTCGGCTCCACCCTGCTGGCCTTCGGATCCGATTCCGTCCCCATGCTTTCCGCCGGGCGCGTGCTGTGCGGCATCGCGCTGGGCCTGGCCATGGCGGTCGGCTCGAGCTGGCTCAAGGAACTCTCGCAGGCCCCGTTCACCGCCGAGACCGTCTCCGGCACGGGCGCGCGGCGCTCGGCCATGAGCCTGACGGGCGGCTTCGGCATCGGCGCGGGCGTCGCCGGGGTGCTGGCGCAATGGGCGCCGTGGCCGGACACCTTCGCCTACCTGATCAACGTGGCGCTCTGCCTGCTCGCCGCCGCGTGGCTGTTGCGCGCCCCGGAAACCATTGCCCCGCAGCCGAACCCTGGACGACTGCTCGATGATCTGAAGGTCCCCGCGGCCTCGCATCACCGCTTCCGCACCGTCGCCATCCCGCTGTGCCTGTGGCTGTTCACCTGCTCCGCGGTGGCCTACGCCATCCTGCCGACCCTGCTGATGCCGAAGGTGCACAGCGCCCCGGTCGCGTTCTCGGCGCTGATCACCGTCATCACGCTGGGCTGCGGCTTCGGCATCCAGTCCGTCGCCCGCCGCATCGATCGCCCGGGCACCCTGCGCCTGCCGGTGCTGGCGCTGACCCTGGTCATCACCGGCATGCTGCTGGCCGCCGCCGCGGCCGCCACCCTGGCCATGGCTGCCGCTGCCGCTGCTGCCGTCTCCGGTCGTCCGGCCACTGTATTGGCGCGTGCCGCGACGCCGCTCAGTGACGGATTTCTGTGGGGCGTG
>NZ_JBSGBY010000643.1:0-4578 GCF_053601505.1 Nocardia sp. NPDC004722 | reverse complement strand
ACGAGACCATCATGCTCGAGGTCTCGTGCCCGCGATCGCCGGGTCAGCGATATTCGGCCAGCCGCGGCCGTACCCCGGCGAGGACCAGCACCGCGAACAGCGCCGCCGCCGCGTAGGGCAGCCAGTTGTCCCATCCCGACAGGTGGTTCTCGCTGCGGGTGATCGCGGTGTCGAACGCCTTCTGATTGATCTCGATGGTGTCCTGCAGGGTCTTGTCGTAGGCCGCGAAGTGGTCGTTGGACCCGCCCGTGTCCAGGGCGATGGCGGCGCGCAGGTCGGTGCCCGCCAGCGCGCGCAGGGTCTTGTCGTCGCTCTGATACGCCTGGAAGGCGACGAGGGTCTGCTCGGCGGCCGCACCCTCCCCGGGGAAGGTGACGTTGCGCAACTCCTGGCCGAACAGGGAGTTCGGGTCCGCGCTCGGTTTCGGGTTCGGGGCGTTCTTGTCGATGCGGCCCGTCGGATCCTCGACCCCGGTTTTCTGGGTCCCCACCAGCTGTTGCGTCTTGTCGTTGTAGCTCTGCGTATAACTCGGCACATGTGTCGGGTCGAGCAGGAACCGGCTCTCGTCGGCATTGGCGTCGTAGCTGAGCGCGCGCGCCTGCCGCAGCGACAGCAGCGAGTCGAAGGCGTCGTGCTTGGCGATCGTGAGCTCGTGCGCCGCAGCGGCATTCGCGATGTACCCGCTCAGCAGCAGGGCCGCCGCGAGGACGGTGGTGGCGGCGAGGGCCGGATTGACCCGCCGGCGCAAGGTCACCCGCATCAGGTACTGCAGCCCGATCAGTGTGGCCAGCAACAGCATTCCGAGCACCACGATGCGGATGCGCGCGGCGACGCTGGTGTGCTCGCTGTCCTGGTACGCCCGGGTCAGCACCGCGTGGTTGGTGTCGGCCAGCTGCTGTGCCCGCGACAGCAGGTCCGGCACCATGCCGGTGGCGGCCCGGTAGGCGGTCAGGGTCCGCGCCGACGGCTGCCCGGCCGCCCCTTTGTCGAGATCGGCGAGCTGAAAGGTGTCCGCGGCCAGCGCCTGGTACTGCCCGAACCGGTCGAGCAGTTCGCGGATCTGCCCGGCGGCCTGGTCGTCGGTGGCGATGGTCATGGCCTGCTGCAGGTCGCCGTCGGCCTGCGCGCGCCGCTGGTCGTAGACGCTCAGCGCGTTCTTGCGCACCTTGGCCAGGCTCGAATCGTCCCCGGCCAGCAGCACATTCGCCAGCTGGGCGTCCATGTCGGCGAGGGTGAAGTACAGGTCCTCGGTGGCGGTCACGGTCGGCGCGGTGTGCCCGCCGATGACCTGGACGCCGTGCCGGGTGGAGCGCGCGTCGGCGGCCATGACCAGGGCGGTCACCACCGTGACGAGCACCGCCGCCACCGCCAGCAGCCGGATCCAGCCCGGTGTGTCCGCCCGGGTCGGCAGCAGCGCGCGGACCCGGGCGAGCGGGCCGGGGGTGGTCTCGGGGCGGGGAGCCGGGGGACGGGTGAGCATCGTCGTCATGACGCGGAGTCCTGCTTCACGGTGAGGGTGGTCCACGCGCCCAGGTGAATCCGGTCGCCGGAGCACACCGGCACCGCCTGCCCGCGCGGGATGGGATCGGCGGCCGCGTTCACGCGGGTGCCGTTGGTGGAGCCGAGATCGATGATGGCCCAGCGGTTCTCGGGCTGGGCGACGAACAGCACGTGCAGATGCGAGATGCCGGGATCCTGCGGCGGCCCGGCGAGGTCGATCTCCGGGGCGATGCCCTTGGACGCGCTGAAGCGTCCCACCCGCACCTGCGCGCCGCCGAGCGCGAAGACGCGTTCGGGGCAGTAGGCCGGGAACTCGACGTCGTCGTCCTCGGCCCGCATGCTCTCGAAGTAGTCGCGGTCGGCGAAAACGGTGGCGGTCCAGCGATATTCGGGAGCCGAGTAGACCGGCGCGACCACCGTCGGGGGCGCGACCGGCGTCGCGGGTCCGGATCCGGCGACGAAGTCGTAGCTGCAGCCCTCGCAGAACCGTCCGGTCTGCGGCTCCCCGCACACCGGGCAGGGCGCGCCCACGGGTTCCGGTGCGGGCGTGGGCTTCGCGGCCGCGCCCATGAGCAGCCCGCACACATCGCAGTAGTCGGTGGATGCCGAATCGTGTCCGGCGGGACAGGTCTGCATGCCGATCACCGCTTGTGGACGCGAGAGGTCTTGGTGGACCGGGTGTCCAGGGTCATCTCGGCGGCCTTGGCCACCGCGGACTTGAGTCGCACGGTGCCGGTGCGGGCGTCGAGCACATCCACCACGCCCTCGAGCAGCTTGGCGGTGTCCTGGTTGCCGGAGGCCGCGGCGATCTGCACCGCGCGACCCAATTTCTTGGTGGCCGTGTCGAGATCGCCGTCGCGGCGCGCGGCCAGCCCCTCCTGGATGACGCCCGCCAGTTCGGCCTGCCCGGTGTAGTGCGCCACCTCCGGGCTGATCTTGCTGGACTGCGCCGCATCGTCGGTCCACACGGCCTTGATCAAGCCCTGGCCGAGCACCTCGTCCCCGCGCACCAGGCTCACCCGCCCAGCGAGCATGACGTCCCCGAGCCCGCCCGGCGCGACCTCGAGGCACACGTGGTAGTCGCGGCTCTCCGCCCCGCCCCACGCGCCGGTCGGGTATTCGCCGGTCTGCGTGGAGGTTTCGGTGCGCCGCCCGGTCAGATCGAGCAGGTCGGGCGCGACCTGCTTGACGAATCGCACGGTCGCCCCGCGCGGCGTCCACAGCCGCAGCGACACATCCGCGACGGTCTTTCCCATGGCGGCGGTGGTCATGGCTTGGAAGTCGGCGACCAGATCGCGCGGATCGGCGACGATGTCGACGGTGCCCAGCAGCGCGCTGGACACTTTGCGCAGTTCGGCCACTTCCCAGTCGGTGCCCACACCACGGCAGTCGCACACGTAAACCCCGGTGCTGGCGGCGATCTCGGCCGCCAACTGTTGGGGCGTCTCGTGCTCGTCGCGACCGTCGGTGAGCAGGATGGCATGCCGCAGCCCGCCGCGATCCCCGAACAGCTGCCGCGCCAACCGCAGCCAGTTGCCGATGGCGGTGCCGCCGCCCGCGCGCAGATTCTGCACGGCGGCAATGGCATTGGCCTTGTGCTGCGGTGTCGCGGTGATCAGCGACGGGGTCACCGGGTACACCATGCGGGCCACGTCGGTGCCCGCCACCACGGCGAACTCCACCCCGTCGCGCACCGCGGAAATGGCCGCGGCGGTGGCGTTCTTGGCTGCGGTGAGCTTGCCGTAAGCGTGATCCATGCTGCCCGAGCAGTCGACGATGATCACCTCGGCCGCGCCGCCCGCAGCCCGCGGCACGCCGCCGCCGGTGGCGGTCACGGTGACCACCGCGTCGACCCGGCCGGCCCCGGCGGGCAGGTACTCGTTCTGGAAGGTGTCGATGTGGAAACCCAAGGGGTCGTTCATGATCAGTGGCTCCTCGAGGTCACGGGAAGCGGCGCGAGCGCCACGGTGATGTTGTCGGCGCCGCCCGCGGCCAGGGCCAGATCCGCCAGCTGATGGGCGGTGGCCAGGGGAGCCGTGCGGGCTTGCGGCAGGGCGAGTTCGGTGAGGGCGTCCGCGCCGGGGAAGTAGTTCCACAGGCCGTCGCTGCAGACCAGCACCACGCCCGGTCCGTCCGGAACGAACGTGCGGACATGGGGTTCGATGCTGTCGGCGTCGGCCCCGAGCCAGGCGGTGAGCGTGTGCGCATCCGGCATGGACATGGCGGTCGCCTCCTCCACGCCCAGCGCCACCAGCCCGGCCGCGACGGAATCGTCCGTGCTCAGTTTGCGCGCCGCGGCGGCCGACGGCTCACCACTCAGCCAGTACGCGCGGCTGTCGCCGATG
The DNA here is from genome assembly GCF_053601505.1 of Nocardia sp. NPDC004722. Taxonomy (NCBI): domain Bacteria; kingdom Bacillati; phylum Actinomycetota; class Actinomycetes; order Mycobacteriales; family Nocardiaceae; genus Nocardia; species Nocardia sp. NPDC004722. The sequence goes on along the minus strand of NZ_JBSGBY010000643.1, from coordinate 733 downwards.
GAGCCGGTGGTGACCGCGCTCGCCGTGATCACCGCGGAGACGATGGTGCACGACGGTGTACGTTCACCGCGGTCGCCCAGGGCGGCAACGGCATCCGCTGCCGCCCCGATGGCCAGTATGGTGGCGGCTTCCGCGCCCAGCCCCCCGGTCAGCTCGGCGGCGAGCCGATCGGCGGCGGTCGTGGCGGCTCGCGTAGCAGCGTCGTCGGCGTGATCGGAACTGGATACGCCGTCGCACACCACGAGGATTCGAGTCCCGGAATCCTCCAGTACTCGCAGCGCCATGGCATCTTCGTTGTGCGCGTGCCGTTTTCCCCGATCGCTGACGGCCGCGACCACGCCCAGGTCGAGGTCGCGCCGGTCCGCGACGGGCGGCTCCATGGCCACCAGCGGCGCGCCGCAGTCCTCGCAGAACCGGTCTCCGGCGGTGAACGCCGCACCGCATGCCGGGCACACGCCGGTCTCCTCCGCTGTCGCAGTCATTGCCCCTCGCATGCCCGTCACACCCAGCTCAGCGGTCGAATCGCATTGGCGCGGTTGACCAGGTCGCGCCGCGTCAGCTTGTCGGGCGCGAGCCGCGCCAGCGCCCGGTACTGCGCTTCCAGCCCCGTCCGCAGGTCCTGATCGGTGAAGCGGCAGCCCAGCACCGTCGCGCCCGCCTGAACGGGTTGCGCCGCCGCGAACGCGCGCGCCGCGTCGAGCACGGCGATCGCCTGCCACGCTTTGTGCTCGGG
>NZ_JBSGBY010000642.1:0-4580 GCF_053601505.1 Nocardia sp. NPDC004722 | reverse complement strand
ATGCACTTGGCCGCTGAAAAGGTTGAGCCCCACGAATTGCGGGCAGAGATTCTGAAAACGATGCAGTTCAGAGTTGTTAGCCTCGGGGCCTCGTACACCTGTCACCAAAGGAGTCTCGAGTGTCAAAAACCGATGCCAGAACCAAGTTCCGTGGAACACTCGCTGTCGCAGTGCTTCTCACCGGCTTGGCCGCCGCCAAGGGGGCGGCTCACGCCGCGCCGGCCGCCCTGCAGCCCGTCGCCTCGACCGGCTCGTCCGACCTGGCCACCGGGTCTGCGCAGAACGGGCTCGATTCCTTGACCTCCATCCTCAAAAGCATCCTCGGCATTGGTGTTTCCACGGGCCATGGGGGCGGCGTTCAGTAGCCGAATTCCTACCCTGTCAGATGGCCATGCTCACCGACGGCATCCACCCCGAACAGGCTGCCACTCAGTCATTGACCTGTCCCAATACCGAACGAGCGCAACAGCTCTCGTACCGCGACAGGAACGGTCGAAAATAGCGCACGGGTTCGACCCTGCTGCGGAAGTCTCTGACGCCATCGCCCGCAATCCAACAACCCGGACACCTCGCGTCATCCTAGATCACCGCCAGCCCTCCCAGCCGAGATGCCGGTGTCGGTGCGTTGGATCGTGGACGTCGGCATTGGCGCGTGCTGTAACATACCAATCGGTCTGTCTGCATTGCTTCTCTGCTTGAAGAAGGAGCACGCATGCACAAGGGTCGCAGAACGATCGCTACCGGCGTTTGGCGCGCGGGATTCGTATCGGTGGCATGTGTGGCGCTGACCATGACCGGTCCGTCCGCGATAGCACACGCCGACGAAACCGCCTGGCTCTCACTACAACCCGGCGATTGCGCCAATGGCTTCACCGTCGCAGAAATCGGCAACGTAACAAGGTCGGCCTCACTGATGCCCTGCATCGCCCCACATGACGCCGAGGTCGTTGCGAGAATTAACTATTACGGCGAACCGTGGCCTGGTGAGGCCGAGATCTTGGGCCGAGCCTGGACCGTATGCTCGGACCCCGTGCCACGACTGGTCAACAACCGCATCTTCCGAGTGACCTGGTCGGCGATCTACCCCAACACCGAAGAATGGTGGGACACCAACCCCGCAATCGTCTGTACCGTCGTCGACGTTGGCGGCGGCAAGCTGATCGGCGGCTTTGTCGGGCAACCGCAGATTCCGCTGGTCGGCTTCTAGGGGCACAGATGCCATCGTTCAATCCGCGGAATGTTTTGACCACGTCCGGGCGCTGGTCGCGTCCTCGACCTGTACCCGATAGGGCCGCAAGATGTTTGAGGGGGTGACGATCTCGTACTGGCTGCTGTCGAACGCCTCGATCGTGACCATGACGGTGCCATCCGCGTCGGTGGCGACAATCCGGCCGTCGACCACCTGATCCAAGCCATCGGCAAACTGTTGGATGCCCTCCCAATCGAAGACGGCCGCCCCGGCCTCGACAGTGGCTTCGAATTCCGGCCAGACGAGGCCGGCGGGAAGTCGCCCGAAACCGTCGAACTCTTCGACTTGCCATCGCCAATCATTCGGCGGGAACAGCCTCAGGACATCGCGCAGGTTCACCAGTGTTCTCTGGTCGGTCCACATGGGAATCGTTTCGATCGGCATCGATCATTCTCACTGGCGGGACGCCCGAGATGCCACGCCTTTTCGGCATCGCCTCGACCACCGGTCTTGATCGGGTTGAACCGTCAGCGTGGAGCGGTGCTGGTGGTGAAGAGGTTCAGACCCGGCGAGTCTCGCGGGCGGGGCTTTCGCGCGTCGGAAGCCGGTGTCACCCCTCTGTATTAATGTCGGGATCGTTGGTTTTCGGCATGCGAAGGGTGATCGTGCGCATGCTCTGGGGAGGCATGGTGGCATTGCAGGTCGGCGCGATGATTGCCGAGTACAAGATCTTGCAGCGAATCGGTGACGGGGTGCTGGGCGCGGTGTACTTGGCGCGGCATTCGCGAACAGAACGTACGGTGGCTTTGAAGGTGCTGCACAGACTTCCGGACGATTTCGCGGCTCGGGCCGCGTTCGAGCGTGCGGCCGAACTGTTTTCGAGTCTGGACCACCCGAACATCGTTCCCGTCTACGACCGCAACGGTCCCCGTGACGGCTATTTGTGGTACGCGATGCGGGATATCGACGGCGGTGATCTCGGTGCTCTGCTCCGCGGCAGCCCCGGCGGGGTGGACCCCGATCGTGCGATCAGGCTGATCACCAGTGCCGCACAGGCTTTGGACCACGCGCACGAGGCCGGGGTGCCGCACGGTGACGTCAAACCGGCAAGCATCCTGGTCGAGAACGACGATGACGGTGAACGAGCGGTGCTGGCGGATTTCGGGATCGCCCGCGCGCTGGAGGATTTCGGGATTGCCGCGGATGCCGACGTGAACTTCGCCTACATGGCGCCGGAGCGTTTCACGCGAGCGATCGAAATCGATCGGCGCGCGGACGTCTATGCGCTGGGCTGCACGGCATTCGAGTTGCTCACCGGCCGCCCGCCCTACCCGTTCCCCGGTGTGGTGGCGTGCTTTGCGCACATCAACACACCACCGCCGTCACCGCGGGCTTGGCGGCCGGACCTGCCGGTGCGCCTGGACGCGGTGATCGCCAGAGCACTGGCCAAGGATCCCGCCGACCGCTTTCCCACCTGCGCCGAGTTCGCCTCCGCGTTCGCCCGTGCGCTCAGCACCGATACCTATGCGCCGCGCCCCGCCGCACCGGACACGAGCGAGTCCGGCGAACCGTCCGACGAAATCTGGCAGCTGCCGGTGGTATCGGGAGGCAGGGCCGCCGCGCTCACGAATTTCGGCGTGATGCTGGAGCAACGGGGCGCGTCCGGCGTGGCCTTAGCCTGCTATCTGCGTGCGGCCGACGCCGGTTACCTCGACGCGATCTACCGGGTGGGGTTGCTGCAGCATCACCAGGGCGCCTTGGCCGAGGCCGAGGACTGGTACCGCTGCGCCGTCGACCGCGGGTATCTGGGCGGCTTGGTCGGCCTCGGCAATCTGATGAAACAGCAGGGTCGACTCGCCGAAGCCGAAACCTGCTACCGCCGCGGCGCTGACAACGAGAACGACGCCGCGATGAACAACCTCGCGGTCGTGCTCGAGGAACGCGGTGAGCTCGCCGAGGCCGAAACCTGGTATCGGCGTGCGGCCGAGGCCGGCAACAGCACCGGGATGATCAGTTTCGGGTGCCTGCTGCACAAGCGCGGCGAATTCACCGAAGCCGAACACTGGTACCGGCGTGCGGCCGAGCAGAACCATCCACTCGCTGCCACCAACCTCGAGATCCTGTCGCGACAGCGCGGTGCGGCCGCTGCCGACGACCAGACCGGTCCGGACCAAGATATCGACGATGAGGACGCCGGCGCACAGGTCGCCCGCGCGAAACTACTGAAACAGCGCGGTGATTCGGCGGGAGCCGAGAAGTGGTTCCGGCGCGCGGCCGACGGCGACGACAGCGAGGGGATGTACAACCTCGGACTGTTGTTGCAGGCGCGTGGCGAAGCGGCCGAGGCCGAGGCTTGGTATCGGGCTGCCGCCGACCAGGATCACGCCCTCGCGATGGCCCGTCTCGCGTTTCTCCTGCGGCGGCGAGGTGAGCTCGATGAAGCCGAGCATTGGTACCGCCGCGCCATCGACCACGGAAACGACGCCGCGGTGGTCGGTCTCACCGTCCTACTAGAACAGCGTCGCAGACCCGCCCCACCCGATTCCCGCCCCGATACCGGCGAGGGCAGCGTCGTGACCACGAAACACTTGACGAATCTGCACAACCTGGGTTGAACCCAATCTCGTCACGCGGCACACGCTTTCCCTCGCTGAGTACTCCCTGATCTTGTCGCTGGCGGCCCACCGAAGGTGTGGGTGAGCTAGGACAAACCCAGTGTTGCGCTGACCCATTGAGACCACAGGCAGGACGGCGCGTTGGGAGTTCGGGGCCATGGAGGCGGGATTCGAATCCGCGCCCTCCCACGTGTCGTGTCGGTGATCTACCGCTGACCTACTCCATGGCCGTTGGCGAGTCTATATGTGCGCGCGGCCGAGATAGTCACGGGCCGTTCAACTTCCGGCTACCGGCTTGGCCAGTTCGGGTGAGCGGTATGCGGTAGTTCAGTGCGTTCTCCAGGAGTCGCCGTCGGCTCAGGAACCTTCGAGGCCGAGTGCCTTGGCGCGGTACACGAGCGCGTCCATCGCCCAGTGGAGGCTTGGCTTCGGCTCCATCCCCGAGCCGTCGCGCACCGCCCTCACCGCCTGGATCTTGCGCCCTTCCCGAAGCAATCGATCGAACTCGGTACGAGCCTCGACAGGCAACCCAGGCCACTCGGCACGAACCGTGCATTGGCTACAGATTTCGGAGAACCTGGACCGCAGAGAGGTTTGCAGCACACCGCATTCCAGGCAACGGGCCGAGATGTACCGGTCCGAGCAATCAGCGCAGAGCACCGCCAGTCCGGCCTCGGCCGCCCTTCCTTCCGCTCCGCACATCCAGCATTCGAGTCGCTCGGCTTCAGTTTGCACTGCCGGCCTCGGATCGGTCTGGCCACATGCTTTTCCACGCC
>NZ_JBSGBY010000641.1:0-4610 GCF_053601505.1 Nocardia sp. NPDC004722 | reverse complement strand
GCTGATCCGGGCCCTTGAAGCCGAACGCGGAAACGTAAGCGCGGGAGGGCATTTCCACATTGCCGACCTGGATGAAGTCCAGGCCGTCGGAGACCACCTGCCAGACGTTCTTGTTCGGGTCGATGCCGGCGCGGTTCTGGTCGACATAGCTCAGCTTGACCGTGTCGCCGACGCGGACATTGCCGCTGTCCGCGTTCTCCAGGCCGACGATCGTCTTGAACAGCGTCGACTTACCGACACCGTTCGGGCCGATGACGCCGACAATGCCGTTGCGCGGCAGGGTGAACGACAGATCCTTGATCAGCTGGCGATCGCCGAAGCCCTTGTCCAGGTTCTCGACCTCGACGACCACATTGCCCAGGCGCGGACCCGCGGGGATCTGGATCTCCTCGAAGTCCAACTTGCGCATCTTCTCGGCCTCGGCGGCCATTTCCTCGTAGCGACCCAGACGCGCCTTGTTCTTGGCCTGCCGCGCCTTCGCGCCGGAGCGGACCCAGGCCAGCTCCTCCTTGAGGCGCTTCTGCAGCTTCTGGTCCTTCTTGCCCTGCACCTCGAGGCGCTCGGCCTTCTTCTCCAGGTAGGTGGAGTAGTTGCCCTCGTAGGGGAAGGTGCGGCCGCGGTCGAGCTCGAGGATCCACTCGGCCACATTGTCGAGGAAGTACCGGTCGTGGGTGACGGCCAGGACGGCGCCCGGGTAGGAGGCGAGGAACTGCTCGAGCCACAGCACCGACTCGGCGTCGAGGTGGTTGGTGGGCTCGTCGAGCAGCAGCAGGTCGGGCTTGGCCAGCAGCAGCTTGCACAGGGCGACGCGGCGGCGCTCACCACCGGAGAGGTTGGTGACCGGCTCGTCCGGCGGCGGGCAGCGCAGCGCGTCCATCGCCTGCTCGAGCTGGGAGTCGATATCCCACGCGTCGGCGTGATCGAGATCCTCCTGGAGCTTGCCCATCTCCTCCATGAGCTCGTCGGAGTAATCCGTCGCCATCAGCTCGGCGATCTCGTTGAAGCGGTCCAGCTTCACCTTGATCTCGCCGAGGCCCTCCTCGACGTTGCCGCGCACGGTCTTCTCTTCGTTCAGCGGCGGCTCCTGCTGCAGGATGCCGACCGTCGCGCCGGGCGCGAGCCAGGCGTCACCGTTGTTCGGCTGGTCCAGTCCCGCCATGATCTTCAGCACACTGGACTTACCCGCGCCGTTCGGGCCGACGACACCGATCTTGGCGCCGGGAAGGAAGTTCAAGGTCACATTGTCGAGCACGACCTTGTCGCCATGCGCCTTTCGCACCTTCACCATCTGGTAAATGAACTCAGCCATATCGGCAAGCCTAACTGTGTGTAGTAGCGGGTTCTCCGGCAGTGTCCGCATCCACGGACGGCCGTTGAACGGGGTCGGTCCGGTCGGTTCGACCGAAGGATTTGCGCACCACCGGGGCGGTGCACCGACCAAGGTCGGGACCCACTGCGAGGGCCCGCATCTCGAGGTCGGTGCGCTCCGCGCCATCTCGGGTGGTGTACTCGTTCGAGCGCAGCTGCCCGTACGCGATGATCGGATCACCTCGCTGCAACGACGCTTCGACTCCTTCGACGATCCCCCGTCGCCAACAGCTTACGGTGAGGTACAGGGTGCCTCCGTCGACCCAGTCGCCGGCGCCCTGATCGTAGCGGCGGGCGGTGCTGGCCAACCGGAAGCTCAGGACATGGTCCCCGTTCTGCATCACGCGCCGCACCGGATGGGTGACGATCCGGCCGATGACCGCGGTGTTCGCCTCGTACATTGCACTCCCCCTTGCCGATTCGAGCAACTGATTTCCGACGCCTTCCAGCATCGTCGGCCGGCAAGCTCGGCGACAGCCCCGCCACGGCGAGTGTGGACAACACGCGGCCTGTGGACAACCGCGGCGTCGAAGTCCTACAGCGTCGCGAGATCGGTATTGGCCCCGCACAATACGATGACCGGCCGCTCCCCCGGCGCGGGCACGTACGCCCCGCTCTGGATCGCCGCCACCGCCGTCGCCCCCGCCGGCTCCACCACGATGCGGAACTCCCGCCACAGATACTCCCGCGCCATCACGATGGCGTCGTCGTCGACCAGGATGGACCGCACCCCGTAGCGCAGCGCCACCTCCATGGCGATATCGCCGATCCGGTTCGCGCCCAACGCATCCGAGGCCACGCTGGCGACATCCACGTCGACCGGATGCCCCGCGGCCAGCGCCGCGTGCAGCGTCGGCGCGCCCTGCGGCTCGACCCCGATCACCCGGCCGCGCAGTCCCAGCGCCACCGCGACCCCCGCGACCAGTCCGCCGCCGCCGACCGCGACCAGCACCGGCGGCCGCCCGCGCACCTGCTCCTCGATCTCGAGCCCGATGACACCGGCCCCGGTCACGATCTCCGGCAGGTCGTAGGCGTGCAGCGCCATGGCGTCACGCTCGGCCGCCAGCTGCCGCGCGTACTTGTGCGCTTCGGCGTAAGTCGTTCCGTGCCACAGCACTTCGGCCCCGTGCGACCACATGGCCGCCACCTTGGTGTGCGAGGCCGACTCGGGAACCACCACGGTGCACGACATTCCGCGCAGCGCGCTGGCCAGCGCCGCCGCGATCCCGGCATTCCCGGCCGAGGCCAGCACCACGCTGGTCTTGCCACCGCGCGCCTGCAACAGCGCGTTGAGACAGCCGCGCACCTTGAAAGTGCCGCCGTGCTGCAGATGTTCGAGTTTGAGCGTCACCGGCACCGGCCCGTGCGGGCCCTGGATGTCGGTGTGGAACACGGGGGTCTTGCGGGTGTGCCCGCGCAACAGCCGCCGGGCCTGCCGCACGTCGGATCGGTAGAGCCGCTTGACTTTCCGGGTCGCCATGGCGACGTCGTTCACTTGCGCACCTCTCCGTCACGCCGGGCGAGCTCGGCGAACATGGCGTTGTAGGCGGACAGGTCCGCGTCGTCGTCACGTTCGGCCTTGCGGTCGATCCGGTTCGCCAGGCGAGTGTCGCTGCGCGACCACTGGATGAGCAGCGCGAGCATCACCACCACCAGCGGTATCTCACCACTGGCCCACGCGAGGCTACCGCCGGTGTGCTGATCGGAGAGCAGGTCGCTGTTCCAGCCCAGGGCGAGACTCCGATAGAACCAACCGCCCAGCACGGTGTCCATGCTCATCAACGCGATGCCGAAGAAGGCGTGGAACGGCAGCGAACCGAACACCATGCCCAGCTTGGTCAGCGGCTCCACCGGGCGCGGCTTGGGATCGATGCCGATCACCACCCAATAGAAGAGGTAGCCGCTGAGCAGGAAGTGCACGTTCATGAACAGGTGCGCGCCGTGCGTGCCCACGAACTTGTCGAAGATGCCGCCCAGATACAACGCGTAGAACCCGGCCACGAAGAACACCGCCGCGATCACGGGCTGGGTCATGAAGCGCGACACCGGGTTGTGCACGGCCGCCAGGATCCATTCGCGCGGTCCGGGCGGAGCGTCCCGACCGGCCGGTTGAATTGCCCGCAGCGACAGCAGCACCGGGCCGCCCAGCGCGAACAGGATCGGCGCGAGCATCGACAGCATCATGTGCTGTGCCATGTGCACACTGAACATGGCCGGGGCGTATCGCCCGACACCGGAACTGGTCGCGATCAGCAGCGTCGCGCATCCGGCCATCCAGGCGATGGTCCGCCCGACCGGCCACGCGTCACCGCGCCGGCGCAATCGCCGCACGCCCACCGCGTAGAGCGCGGCCAGCACGAGCGCGAGGGTGCCGAAGATCAGATCGAAGCGCCAGTCGAAGGCCAGGCGCGCCACGGTCGGCGGACCCGCCAGGTTGTAGCCGATCTCGACCTCGGTCGGGGTGGGCACGGTGCCGAGATCCGGCGGCGGGGTGCGGCCCAGGCCGACCGCGAGGCCCACGGTCGCGGCGAACACCAGCGCCTCGACGCCCGCGAAGCGGATGAGCGCGCCGCGATCCCGCGGGTCCTTCTCCAGATCCGGGATCGCGCGGCGGCGTTGCAGGAATCCGATGACGCCGAGAATGATCAGCGCGGTGGTCTTGGCGAGCACCAGCTTGCCGTAGGTGGTGTCGAACAGCTGCGACAACGGCACCCGCACATAGGCGTTGATCACACCGCTGATCGCGATCACCACGAACGAGACGGTCGCCACTTTCGAGAATCGTTTGACCGCCAGCGCCGTGTACTTACCGTCCCGCAGCGCGTAGGCGAGCACCGCGAACAGTCCGCCCACCCAGCAACACGCCGAAAGCAGGTGCAGGATCAGACTGTTGGTGGCGAGGTCGTGCGCGCCGCCGGAGGACGAGTGACCGGTCAGCGCCACCGGCAGCAGCGACAGCACCGACAACCACAGCAGCACCGGCGTCCAGCCCCAGCGCAGCGCGATCCGGCAGCCGATGGCCAGCACCACCACCATGAACACGGTGAACCGCCACGACCCGGCGACATCGACCTTGTCCGCGGCACGCCAGACCTGCTCGGGCCGCAACGAATTCTGCAGCGGTTGCCCGGTGGTGTCCGACAACGTCAGCGGCACCAGCAACGCCGCCGCACCCGCCCACACCAGGGCCGCGTTCCCGGCGCGCCGCAGCGCCCGATAACCCCCGACGTCCAGCACTCCGC
>NZ_JBSGBY010000640.1:0-4649 GCF_053601505.1 Nocardia sp. NPDC004722 | reverse complement strand
CCTTGCAGGGCTTGGCGATCGGCGACCGGATCGGCCGTGGCGGCGGGCGGATTCTTGACCACGAAACCGCCCTTCGCGCCGACCGGCACGATGACGGCGTTCTTCACCGCCTGCGCCTTCACCAGGCCCAGGATCTCGGTGCGGAAGTCCTCCAGACGATCCGACCAGCGCAACCCGCCACGCGCGACCGGGCCGAAGCGCAGATGCACGCCCTCCACCCGCGGCGAGTAGACCCAGATCTCGAATTGCGGCCTCGGCTTGGGCAACTCGGCGATCTCCTGCGGTTCCACCTTGAACGACAGGTAATCCCGCGGCCGGCCCTCGGCGTCGGTGATGTAGTAGTTGGTACGCAGAGTGGCCTTGATCAGGCCGAGGATGGCGCGCAGGATGCGGTCGGCATCCAGGCTCACCACCTCCGCGATGCGGTGCCGCGCCGCGGCCTCCAGCTCGGCGGCGTGGTCCGCGCTGGCCGCATCCGGATCGAAGAGGGCGGCGAACAGGTCCACGAACATACCTGCGACGTCCGGGTGGGCCAGCAGCACGCGGGTGACGGCGGCCTGGCTGTAGGCGAATCCGGCCTGCTGCAGATACTTCGAGTAGGCGCGCAGGATGGAGATCTGACGCCAGGACATCGCGGCGCGCACGACGAACTCGTTCCAGCCGTCGACCTCGGCGCGGCCGGACCAGAGCGCCTCGACCGCCGCGGCGAAACGACTCCGCAGACCAGTCGGTTCCGCATCCGGATCGGCGGACCCTGCCGACATGATGGTCGGAAAGCGCAGTCCGAAATCGTAGATCCAGCGCGGCGAACCGTCGGGCAGTGATACCCGGAAGGGGTGCTCGTCGACGACCTCCATGCCGAGACTGTGCAGGATCGGCAGCACGCGGCTGAGCGATACACCCTCGCCGTGCACATACAGCGTGAAGCGCCACTCCCCCGGCGCGCGGTCGCCGCCGCGGTACAGGTTCGCCGCCACCGCGCCGGCGGCCAGCGGCCGCAGCCGCCGCAGGTCCGCAAGCGCCCGCGCGGGTTCGTACTCCTGCCGATAGGTCTCCGGATACGCCGAGGCGTATTCCGCGGCGATCTCGCTCGGCACATTGGCGCGGGCCGCCTCGGCGACGACACGGTCGACCCAGCTCCGAGTGGCGGCGAACAGGAGCTCTTGGAGCTTGTCGCGGTGTGGGTCCGAGACGTCGGCGGGCCCGGCACCGGGGCGGCGGTGCACGGTGAAACTCACGACGGTCACATCGGATTCGCCAGCGCGAGCGGAGAAATCGACCCACTCGCCGTCGAACGCGGTACGCAGGATATCGCGCATCCGTAGGCGCACATCGGTGGTGTAGCGGTCCCTGGGCAGCGACACCAGGCAATAGACCGCGCCGCCCGGAGTGTCGGGTCGCAGGACCAGCTGGACCTGGCGTCGCAGTCCCAGATTCGTCACCGCCGCAACGGTTTCGAACAGACGCCGTGTATCGGCGGAAAACAACTCCGCGCGCGGGATGGTCTGCATCGTTTCGAGCATCGCCTGGCCCGAGAAAGTGTTCGGCCCGAACCCCGCCCACTCGATAATCTGCCGCGCCCGCTGCGCGATAACAGGTATGTCGAGAATGTTCTCGTGATGCCCGGCCACGGTGAAGCTGCCCAGGAAGACATGTCGGCCACGCACCCGCACCGGCTCGCCGTCCGTGCCACCGTCTGGGTCGTAATCGCTGACCACGAGCGTGCAGGTGTCGGTCGCACCGGGCAGCACGGTGTCGAGGGAACCGTTGATCAGGCACAGCGCGGGAGCCTCAGCGGTCAGGGCCGGCAAGGTGAGGTCGATATCGGCGGCTAGCCGGTGATGCAGGACGCCCAAACCATCAGTCATCTGGGGGCACGGGCGGCTGTCCACGGCCGTCGACACCGGCTGTGCGGGATCAGCGGGCCGGTAACCGTAGCCGAGGAAGGTGAAACGCTCATCGGTGAGCCACCGCAGCAACCGGGCGGATTCGGCGTGGTCGCCATCGCGCGGCGCGGCCGGTTCGAGGTCGTCGGCGACCGCCCGCGCGGTGGCGACCATGGTCCGGGTGTCCGCGGCGATCTGCCGGATCGATCGCAGTAGTGCGGACAGTGCTCGTTCGGCCCGGTCGAGCCGGTCCACATCGGTGTCGGCGGCAAGCTGGATGTGGATCCACGACTCGGTCACGGTATGGTCGCCCGCTTCGATCCGGGCGTTGCCGACCGGGGAGACGGCGCGCAGCTGACCGCGATTGTCCCGGAGCACATTGAAGATGGGGTGGACGAGTTCGGTCACCACGACGCCGAGCCTGCGCAGCATCGACGAGACCGAGTCCACGAGCAGCGGCATATCGTCATTGACGATTTGGATCGCCGGGCCGAGTCCGCCGTCCGCGGCGGGACGATAGACCCTGATGACCGCGGTGCCGGGCCGCCTGGAGGTCGCCAGTTCGAGGTGATTGCGCAGGATCCGAGCCGCGGTGTCACTGACGGTCGAGGTCGCAGCTCCGGGTCGTATCCAGCGGAAGTAGGACGGTTCGAGGTCTGCGGGATCTTCATGGAGCCGCTTCCAGGACATCGTCTGCGGGGTGGTTGCCACCATCAACCTGCACCTTTCGAGAGCTGGGTGGCGTTCCATCCACTCAGTCACCCAATTAATGTGCCGTTATTTAACGGCACGGTTATCACTGTATCAAACTCGGCCAGCCAGGACCGGAGCTCATCGCAGCAGTCCGGACCGCATCAGAAAGGTCTTCGCCCCGGCCTGATCCGGGAACGCGTCAGATTCGAGACAAAGCCCGGAACGGCCGTCTGCGAACCAGACGGTCGCGGACGGGCCGATAGCCGCGAACACCTGACCGTCCGCGATCACCGAGCCGCCGGCCGTGCGCCACCGGCTCACCTCGGCCGAGAGCCGGTTCGGGGACAAGGTCTCGACCGTCAGGATCGGCTCTCGCCCATTGGTGATCCCACCGGCCAGCAGGGAACTGCCGCTCGAGACGACGCAGCGCTCCTTGCTGTCGTGGTCCGATTCGCGGTGGCAGACCATCGCTGAGCGCAGAGTCGCGGGCAGCCCGGCGTTCGCGTCGGTCCACCCGCTCGGTGGCAGGCCGAACCCGATCACATGGACCAGGCAGTAGACCAGCACCCCCAACAGCGCCAGCCCGACGAGCGCGGCCCGCCACTGCCCCGCGGTGGCCTTCTCGAGGCCGGTCACCACCTTGCCGATCTTCCCGGCGGTCTGTGCCACCGTGTCCGCGGCACGCCCGACCTCGGCGACTGTGTCGCCGAGCACATGCATTCCCGGCACCCGCGAACGATCCGCGCGCAGCGGCGCCCCGCAGTGCCCGCATCGGGATTCGGGACCGGTGTTGTGGTGCGCGCAGTAGTCGCAGATCGAGGCGGTCATGGTCATCCGCGCCCGGTGATCACCAGGGACGACAGGGCCACGGAGTTCACCGACGGGTCGCCCTTGGACTCGAGCACGGTGACGACGATGCGAGATGCGCTGACCACCGGACTCATCCGGGTGACGACCAGGCCGCGCTGGTCCATCGTCCGCTGGGTGTAGGTGGTGGCGTTCGCGTCGTCGAACAGATAAGACACTCGGCTCGCCGTGCGGTATTTCGTCCACTGGTCCACCCCGTCGGGAGTGACCATGTCCCAACCAGGCACGATGCCGATCGATTCGATCTGATAGGACCGGCCCAAATCAATGGTGAGCACCTGCCCGTCCACCTTGTAAGCCCGGATACAGGACCACGCCCGGCCTGGACCCGCGACGACATCCATGGCCGGGGTGCCGCCCGGTGGACAATGCGCCTGCACCGAACGCACCTGAATCGTTCCCGCGGCAGCGGTTGTGGTGGTGGTCGAGGGCGCGGCGGTGGAGGGCGTGAGGGCGGCGGCGTAGGAGTTGTTCTGCTCCGGGTCGGGCGAGGTCTGCCCCAGAACGAGCACCAGGACCAGCACGACGACGATCACGCCGCCGATCGCCATGGCCGCCTTCGGATGACGAAGTCGGCCCACGATATCCAGGGCCCGGGCGGCGATACCGTGCGCCAAGGCGATGGCCGGGTGATCGGCCCCCGAAGTCGCGCCCGCAGGCGATTCGGCTTCCGGATCGGCTTCGGTGCTTCGCGTGCCGGTCTCGGACAAGTGTGCGGTCAGCTCCGGAGGGGCCGACTCGGCCAGATCCTGACCGTTGATCAAGGCGAGGATTCGCTCACTGGCCTTCGGGCCGCCACGCGGTGGCGGGGGTGGCGGCGCCGCGAGGTCCGGATTCTCCGAAAGCGCGGCCAGCGAGGGCATATCGCCACCGGGGCCGGACAACTCGATCGGGTCCGGCGCGCCGAGTTCGAACGCCGCCGGGTCCTCGAGTACGGGATCAGAGAGCAGGGCGTCCATCACCGCGGTTCTATTGCGGAGGAAGACGTCCGCTTCGAGCATGAATCGGATGGTATCCGCGGCCGACACCGGCCCGATCCGACCATTGTTCCCACGGGCGGTAAGCCGGATGCCGGACTTTCACCGATGCTTCTCGCCGGTAACGAAATATTCTGGCGGAACGTCGAATACACGTGCCAACGCGATAATCAGATCGAGCCGCGGAATGGCATCGCCGTGAATGAGTCGGTACAAACCGGATTGG
>NZ_JBSGBY010000639.1:0-4653 GCF_053601505.1 Nocardia sp. NPDC004722 | reverse complement strand
CGCGAGATCCACGCCGACCTGCTCGAGCACTCCGAAGGCGAGTAAAACCGCGGTGACCCGAGTCGTCGTCGGAGTCGGCGGCGGTATCGCCGCCTGCAGGAAGTGCTCGGGACCGTGGATCCAGGCCGCGCGGCCGGTGCGCACCACCAGGCCCACGGCGTTGGTGCCGACCCGGCGCTCACTGAGGTCGTTGCCCTCGCGCAGGCCCGCGTCCGCGGCGGCGTGCACACGGTCGGCATTGCCGTGCACCGACAGCACCCGGCCGAACTGGTCGGCCACGACCACGATCAGGCCGGTGCTGGTGGCATCGCGCAGTAATAGCTTGTCCACCAACGGCATGACCGCCGCGATCGGATGCGCGTCGCGATAACGCTCGAGGTCGGTGCCGCGCAGGCCACGACCGTCGCCGTCATCCATGGGATCCACTCCGCCGCGCAAGCTGCGCAGCCAGGATTCCAGTACCATCGGCCGCAGCAAACCTGGCAGCTGCCCCAGCTGATCGCCGCCCACACTGAGGTATCCATGTGCCTGGGCGGCATACGTTTCGAGCGCCCCGAGTTGACTCCCCGGTTCGGCGCCATGGTGGGACTGCCCTCCACCTGCGAGATTGCTGACCATTTGCCTTTCTTTCCGCCCCAAAGAGTACCGGCGCACCTGAGACCCCAAGGCGGAAGCCGGACGTTTGTCCGGCAGGTCACACACCGACAACGACCACCGGAAATGTGAGCCACGCAGCATTTTGTTAAATGGAACGTGTTCAGTTGCTGGTCGATGTGCGGACGGTGTACGTCGAATCCCTTGTGGCGGCTACGATTTCACGTGAACGCCGTTCACCGGACTAGTTCGGCGGCAGGGTCGGCTTGAGCGCCGCCGCACTGCGAATCCGCGCCGCGCCCCACCACAGACCCGCGCCGTAGGCCACATCGTCGAGGCGTTTGCACAAGACATAGCGGGCCGGATCCAGGCTGCCCGGCTCACGATGGGTGAACCAGTCGGCCAGCCCCTCCGCCATCGCCAGGGTGATCGCGATATGCCGGACCCGCCGCGAGCACAGCATGCCCAGCAGTGTCACCGGCCAATAGTGACGGCACATGGCCGAGGCCAGCCGCCAGACCCCGCCGGTGAAACCGCGCGTCATATAGATGGCGGCCACGCGGGTCGGATTGTCGAGTCCGGCGAAGACCCGGCGTAATCGGATCAGCGTGGCGGCCAAGGTCATCACGCCGCCGAACACACCCCACCCCGACATGGTGCTCAACAGCAGCGCCGAGACCGCCGACCAGATCGGCAGCGACAGCGGCGAGGCCAGCCCCGGATGCCGCTGGGCCAGCGGGGCCACTCCGGTCCCATGGGTGACCTTGTGCACGAACCAGTTTCGCAGCGACACCGGATTGCTGTGCGCCACCCGGGCGGCGGGCTCGTAGCGCAGCCGATGCCCCGCCCGATCCAGCCGCCAGCACAGATCGACATCCCCGCCCGCGGCCATGGACTCGTCGAAACCGCCCTCGGCCAGCAGCGCCAGGCGACGCACCAGCACCGCCGAACTCGGCACGTACGGCACCGGGCCGTGCGCGTGCACCGCCGACTCGCGGCGACCGCGATGCACCGAACCCCGGGTGTGCTCGTAGCGGGCCAGCAACGTGGAATCCGGGTCCATGGCCAGGATGCGCGGGGCCACCAGCGCCACCTTCGGGTCGCTGAAATGACCCAGCATGACCTCCAGCCAGCCGGTGCGGGGCACCACGTCGGGGTCCAGGAACGCCACGAATTCGGTTGCCGCGGCCTTCAATCCGTAATTGCGGGCGGCGGCCACACCGTGCTGCCGATCGCGGCGCAGCACGGTGATGCGGCAGCGGTTGCCGCGCTGCTCCGGAATCCGCACCGGCTGGTCCGACCCGTCGTCCACCACGATCACCGTGTGCCCGCGCAGCGCCGAGAGCAGCCGCGACAGCTCCGGAGTGTGGTTGTGCACCGGCACGATCACGGTGACGTCCTCCAGCGACGGCAGCAACCGCGGGCGCGGATTGGCCACACCGGAATCGAGCAGACGTCTGGCAACCCGAGCCGACGCGGGGTCGGTCACCTCGAGGTAGCCGTCACCGATCAAGGCCGCAGCTTCCGGAGCGAGCCGTAGCAACCTCGTCGGCGTGCCGCCGACCAGGAGCCGTCCACCGGAATAAGTGCGCACCTTGGGATCGATTCGCACCCCGAAACCATCGGGAAGGCGATCATGGCGCATTCCCGAATGCTAAGTCAGGCAACCGGTAGCAATGATGATTGCCACGCGGGACAGATGATCGGATTCGATCTCGCGCACACATCGGGACCGTAGCTCGACTGGTCTTGTCGTGTGCGCTCTAGACTGCCGGGAGGAAAATCGGCAGTTGAACTGGTAGGGGACGGAAATCCGTGCCCGGTGGTCGAGGCGGTATGGGAGTCGGGCGCATGCAGACAGGCGGGGGCGGTAACACCCTCTCGGAATCCGAGATCGTCGAGGCCGCCCTTCGGGTGGTCCGGCAGGACGGTGTGGAGAAGCTGTCCATGCGACGGCTCTCCCGCGAACTCGGAGTTTCGCCGATGGCTCCCTATTACTACGTCGCCGACAAGCGCGAGCTACTCGATCTGGTCGCCACGGCGGCCCTGACCGGGGTGCGCAAGCCGCCCCCCGAATTCGGTACGTGGCAAATGCGTTTGCGCGATCTGATCGACCAGATCGACGAGAAATTGCGCAAGCACCCCGGTCTCGGCGATGTTCTCATCGAGCAGATGCTGGGCAAACAGCTCGATCTCATCGCCGCCGTCATGGAAATCCTCTTCGACGCCGGATTCGACGAGCGCAATGTGCTCTCCGCCTACGCCACCATCCACACCTATCTGTTCGGCCGTTCCAAGGTGAACCCGCGTGACCGCAACGCGCTGCTGGATCGGGTACTGCCGGAAGCGGTGGAGCGCGCCACCAAACACCTGGCGGATCTGCGCGGCAGGTACTCCTACGACTTCTCGATGGACGTGCTGATCGCGGGGCTGGAAGCTCAGCTTGTCCGGCAGCGAGACAGCCAAGTATAGTGAAACTAGAACACGTTCTAGTTTCGGTTCGAGAGGACACTATGACCACCGTCGACGTTCCACAGAGCTCGCGCTCGGCCGTGCTGCGGGTCTCCGCGGTCATCAACGAGACGGCCGACTCCTGCTCACTGGTCTTCGACGTGCCCGAGGACCAGCGTGAGCGCTTCGACTACCAGCCGGGCCAGTTCCTGACCCTGCGCATCCCCAGCGACCTCACCGGCTCCGTCGCCCGCTGCTACTCGCTGGCCAGCTCACCGCACACCGACGACAAGCCGAAGGTGACGATCAAGCGCACCGTCGACGGGTACGCGTCGAACTGGGTGTGCGACAACGTGAAAGCGGGCGACTCGCTCGAGGTGCTGCCGCCGTCGGGTGTGTTCACGCCCAAGAACCTCGACGAGGACCTGCTGCTGTTCGCGGCCGGCAGCGGCATCACCCCGGTGATGTCCATCCTCAAGTCGGCGCTCGCGCGCGGCAACGGTCGCATCGTCGTGGTGTACGCCAACCGCGATCACGAGGCCGTCATCTTCGCCCGCGAGCTGCGCGAACTCGCCGACAAGCACCCGCAGCGGCTGGCCGTCATCCACTGGCTCGAGCACCTGCAGGGCCTGCCGACCTCCGAGGCGCTGGCCACGCTGGTCTCGCCGTACACCGCCTACGAGGCGTTCATGTGCGGGCCCAAGCCGTTCATGGATCGCGTGCACGACGCCCTCGGCCAGCTCGGCATGCCGCGCAACCGGACGCACGCCGAGGTCTTCAACTCGCTCTCGGGCGACCCGTTCGCCGAGGTCGCGCCGACCGAGATCACCGCGGAGGAAGCCGCCGACGCCGCCAGCGTCGAGGTCGAATTGGACGGCGAGACGCATGAATTGACGTGGCCGCGCAGCCAGACGCTGGTCGACATCATGCTCTCCAAGGGCATCGACGTGCCCTACTCCTGCCTGGAGGGCGAGTGCGGGTCGTGCGCCTGCACCGTGCTCGAGGGCGAGGTGGAGATGGACAACGCCGAGATCCTGGATCCGGAGGACATCGCCAACGGGTACATCCTCGGCTGCCAGGCCCGGCCGGTGACGGATCGCCTGAAGATCCAGTTCTGATCTGAAAAATGTTCGGCCGCCGCGTGATTCACGCGGCGGCCTTACTATTTTCCGGGCTCAGTAGGCCGAAAACACGTTGTCGATCGAGCCGTAGCGGTGGGCCGCGTAGTTGCAGGCCGCCGCGATGTTCGCGACCGGGTCGTAGATGTCCCACGAGGTGCCGTCGACGTGGTACGCCTGGAAGGTCGGGTCGATGACCTGCAGCAGACCCTTGGACGGGATGCCCGCGGCGGCGTTCGAGTCGTAGAGGTTGATGGCCTGCGGGTTGCCGCCGGACTCGCGCTGGATATTGCGGAAGATGCCGTCGTAGCTGCCCGGGATGCCGTGCTGGTTCATCACGTACAGGGCGTTCTGGATCCAGCCGTTGAGGTCGTTGGCGAAGACCGGGGGCAGCAGCTGATTGAACGGCGCGGGCAGGCCCTCGACGAAGGAGCGGACCTGGTCCTGCTGCGGGGCGGGCAGGCCGTCATTGGCCTGGACGGCCTGCTGC
>NZ_JBSGBY010000638.1:0-4656 GCF_053601505.1 Nocardia sp. NPDC004722 | reverse complement strand
GTCGGCGCGCGGCTCGCGGACGGCACCGAGTGGCACGCGGGCACCGTGGTGGTCGCTGCCGGTCCGTGGACGCCCGCCCTCACCGCCCCGCTCGGGGTCGAGGTGCCGGTGAAAGCCCAACGCGCCCAACTGATCCTGGTCGATCAGGGGTCGCCGCTGGCCCCGGTCCCCGTGCTCTCGGACCTCGCGAGCCTGCAATACCTGTGCCGCGAACCCAATGGCGAGATCCTCGCGGGCAACAGCGATCACGCTCTCCCCGAATACGTCGACCCGGACCATTTCGTGAACCGGGCCGATGATTCGACGGTCGAGAAGGTGATCGACCGGCTCGGACACCGTCTGCCCGATATGCCGGATCCACGCGTCACCGGCAGCTACGTCGGCGCCTACGACGTGACCCCCGACTACAACCCGATCATCGGACCCGCGCCGATCGAGGGTCTGTTCCTGGCGACCGGCTTCTCCGGCCACGGTTTCAAGATCTCCCCGGCGGTGGGCCGACTGGTGGCCGATCTGCTGCTCGACGGCGACACCGGCCTCCCACACGTCGACGCCGCCGACTTCCGCTACGAGCGCTTCGCGCAGGGCCGCCCGCTGCTGAGCCCGCACCCCTACGCCGGCGCAGGCGAAATGCGCTGACCCCGAACCACATCCGATCCACCCCGCAGTACCCAGGAGCCGACATGGCGATAGACGCCGCGACCGTCACCCCGATCACCACCCACCGCAGCCTGGCCGAACAGGCCCGCGCCACCGACACCAGTTTCATCCTGGCCGTCTTCACCACCCTGTCCGGAAAACCCTGCGCCAAGCTGGTTCCGGTGCAGTCGGTGGACCAGTTGGCCGAGGACGGCGTGGGCTTCGCCGGATACGCCGCGGGCATGATCGGTCAGCAACCGCGCGACCCGGACCTCATCGCGATCCCGGATCCGGAGACCTTCACCCCGATCCCGTTCGTGCGTCCCGGCCTGGCCATGGTGCACTGCACGCCGCACGTCGAGGGACAGCCGTGGCCGTTCGCGCCGCGAGTCATCCTGCAGCGCACCCTCGCCCGCGCCGCCGAGCGCGGCTACACCGTGAACGTCGGCGCGGAGATCGAATACTTCCTGGTCGACCGGACGCCGCAGGGCCTGGCCCCGGCCGACACCGCCGACGTGAGCCTGCAACCCTGCTACGACGCCCGCGACGTGACCCGCATGTACGACCACCTCGCCGAGGTGTCGCGGGCGATGAACGAACTCGGCTGGGGCAACTACGCCAGCGATCACGAGGACGGCAACGGGCAGTTCGAGCAGAACTTCGACTATTCCGACGCGCTCACCACCGCCGACCGGGTCATCACGGCCCGCTACCTGCTGTCGGTGATCGCCGAGAAACGCGGTATGAAGGCGACTTTCATGCCCAAGCCGTTCACCGACCGCACCGGCTCCGGGATGCATCTGCACCTGTCGCTGTGGGCGGGGGACCGGCCGCTGTTCCCCGACGGCAGCGACCCGCGCGGCCTCGGCCTCTCGCCGACGGCCTACGGCTTCCTGGCCGGAATGCTCGAGCACGCCTGCGGTCTGCAAGGGGTGATCGCCCCGACGGTCAACTCCTACAAGCGAACCGGCGCGACCAGCACGGCCAGCGGCGCGACCTGGTCGCCGCGCTTCGCCACCTACGGCGGCAACGACCGCACCCACTACCTGCGCGTCCCGGACTCGCACCGGGTGGAGTTGCGTGGCGCGGACGGTTCGGCCAACCCGTACCTGGCGGTGGCGGGGGCGGTCGCGGCCGGGATCGACGGCATCGACCGGGCCCTGGATCCGGGCGCGCCGGGGGAGCGGCGCGGCGACATGCTGCCGATGACCCTCGTGCACGCCATGGACGCGCTGGCCGCCGATCCCGTCGTCAGCGCGGCCCTCGACATCGCCGGACCCGGTGTCGCGGACTACTTCGTGGAACGCAAGCGCGAGGAGTTCTTCGCCTGGCACAACACGGTGTCCGACTGGGAGATCCAGCACTACCTCACGGCCTTCTGAGCCGCTCTCTCACGGCCTCTCGGCCGTCCGAACCCTCAGGATTGGAGGACACCATGTGCGGCATCGTCGGCCTGCACCTGCGCGACCCCGCGCTCTACCCGCGCCTGGGTGAACTGCTCACCGGCATGCTGGACCAGATGTGCGACCGCGGACCGGATTCGGCCGGTATGGCGGTCTACGGCGACCCGGTGTGGTCGCCGCCCGGGACCGCCACGGTCTCACTGCTGGACAGCCCGCTCCCGGTGGCGGAACTCGCCGAAAGCCTCACCGCCGCACTGGGAACGGCGGTGACCGCGCTCGACCTCGCGCCGACCGTGGTCCTGCACGCCCCGGTAGCGTCGGAGGAGCTGGTGGCGGCGGTACGCGCGGTCGCGCCCGGAGCACGGGTGATCGGGTTCGGCTCGGATCTGACCGTGCTCAAGGGTGTCGGCAATCCCACCGAGCTCGCCCACCGCTTCGGCCTCCCGGCCGCACAGGGCTGGCAGGGCGTCGCGCACACCCGGATGGCCACCGAGTCCGCGGTCACCGCCGAAGGCTCGCATCCGTTCTCGGTGGGCGCGGGCCAATGCCTGGTGCACAACGGCTCGTTCAGCAACCACATGAGCATCAAGCACGAATTACAGCGCCACGGCGTCGAATTCGACAGCGAGAACGACACCGAGGTGGGCGCGCGCTTCGTCGCCGACCAACTGGCCCGGGGCGCGGACCTGGAGAAGGCGCTGCTGCTGGTGAACGAGACCTTCGACGGCTTCTACACGCTGCTGGTCTCCACCGCCGACTCCTTCGCGGTGGTGCGCGACCCGATCGCGTGCAAACCGGCCGTCATCGCCGAGACCGACCGCTGGGTCGCCATGGCCTCGGAATACCGGGCCCTAGCCGGCCTGCCGGGCATCGAGACGGCCCGAATCTTCGAACCGGAACCGGAAGAGGTGTACCTATGGCGGCGATCGTGACCGAGCGCGTCCTACTCGACGCGGCCGCATCCGGCACGCGCGCGGTCAATGCCGCGCTCGGCGCACCGGATGCCCCGGCGGCGGTGACCATCACCGATCCGCGCGGCGCGCACGCCCTGGCCTGCGGGCTGGACCGGGACCTGGACGTGGTCATCGAGGGGCATGTCGGCTACTACTGCGCGGGCATGAATCAGCACGCGACCGTCACCGTGCACGGCAATGCCGGGGTCGGGGTCGCCGAGAACATGATGTCGGGCACCGTGCGGGTGTGTGGCGACGCCTCGCAGTCCGCGGGCGCGACCGCGCACGGGGGACTGCTGGTGATCGAGGGCAATGCCGGTGCGCGCTGCGGTATCTCGATGAAGGGCGTCGACATCGTGGTGGGCGGCAATATCGGCCACATGAGCGCCTTCATGGGGCAGGCCGGGCGGCTGGTGGTGCTCGGCGATGCCGGTGAGGCGCTGGGTGATTCGCTCTACGAGGCCCGCATCTACGTGCGCGGCACGGTGGCGTCCCTGGGCGCGGACTGCGTCCGCAAACCCATGCGCGCCGAACATCTGACCGAGCTGCGGGAGCTGTTGTCGCTGGCCGGATTCGACGCCGATCCCGCGGACTTCACCCGCTACGGCTCCGCCCGGCAGCTCTACCACTTCCACGTCGACAACGCCGCCGCGTACTGACCGCAGGAGCGCTTCCATGACCGATCTACCGACTTATCAACCGCCGCTGCGGGAATCGGCGACCTTCGACCGCCGCGTCATCGCCGAGATCCAACGCGCCGCCGAGACCGGCATCTACGACATCCGCGGCTGGGGCGCCAAACGCCCGCTGCCGCACTTCGACGACCTGCTGTTCCTGGGCGCGTCCATGTCCCGCTACCCCCTGGAAGGCTACCGCGAACGCTGCGACACCGATGTGGTGCTGGGCGACCGCTACGCGAAACATCCGCTGCACCTGGACATCCCGATCACCATCGCGGGCATGAGCTTCGGCGCGCTGTCGGGGCAGGCCAAGGAGGCGCTGGGCCGCGGCGCGAGCGCCGTCGGCACCTCGACGACCACCGGTGACGGCGGCATGACCCCGGAGGAGCGCGGGCAGTCCAAACACCTGGTGTACCAGTATCTTCCGTCCCGCTACGGCATGAACCCGGACGATCTGCGCCAGGCCGACGCCATCGAGATCGTGCTGGGGCAGGGTGCCAAACCCGGCGGTGGCGGCATGCTGCTCGGGCAGAAGATCAATGAGCGGGTGGCCGGTATGCGCACCCTGCCGCAGGGTATCGACCAGCGCAGCGCCTGTCGGCACCCCGACTGGACCGGGCCCGACGACCTCGCGATCAAGATCCTGGAACTGCGCGAGATCACCCACTGGGAGAAGCCGATCTACATCAAGGTCGGTGCCACCCGCACCTATTACGACGTGAAGCTCGCCGTGAAAGCGGGCGCGGACGTCGTGGTGGTGGACGGCATGCAGGGCGGGACCGCCGCCACCCAGGACGTGTTCATCGAGCATGTCGGCATCCCCACCCTGGCCGCGATCCCGCAGGCCGCGCAGGCGCTGCAGGAGCTGGGCGTGCACCGCAAGGTGCAGTTGATCGTCTCCGGCGGCATTCGCAGCGGGGCCGACGTGGCCAAGGCCATGGCGCTGGGCGCGGACGCGGTCGCCATCGGCACCGCCGCGCT
>NZ_JBSGBY010000637.1:0-4659 GCF_053601505.1 Nocardia sp. NPDC004722 | reverse complement strand
GGCGGCGTCGGCCTGTCCGGGCACGCGTCGCACCGCGTCGTGACCGAACGCTCCATGATCGGCATGCCCGAGACCGGCATCGGCTTCATCCCCGACGTGGGCGGCACCTGGCTGTTGGCGCACGCGCCCGGCGAGATCGGCACGCACGTCGCGCTCACCACCGCGCGTATGTCCGCCGGTGACGCCATCGCGGCGGGTTTCGCCGACTACTTCGTGCCCTCGGAGCACCTGCCCGCGCTGCTGGAGGCGTTGCGGGACAACGAGGTCGAGGTGGCCATCGCCAAATTCGCGCAGCCCGCACCGGTTTCGGAGTTCGTCGCCCAGCAGGACTGGATCGACGCCTGCTACAGTGCCGACACCGTCGAGGAGATCGTGCACCGGCTCGAGCTCGACGGCCGCGCCGAATCCGCCAAGGCCGCACGCGACGTGCTGTCGAAATCGCCGGTGGCGCTGAAGGTCACGCTGCGCTCGCTGCGCAGCGCCCGGCACGCCGCCGACCTCGAGGCCGCGTTGAACCAGGAGTACCGGGTCTCCGCCGCCTCCCTCAACACCCACGACCTGGTGGAAGGCATTCGCGCCCAGGTCATCGACAAGGACCGCAACCCGCAGTGGTCGCCCGCCACCCTGGCGGACGTCACCGAGGCCGACGTGGACGCCTACTTCGGCCCGCTCGGCGACCGCGAACTGGGACTGTAAGGACGAGCGATGAGCAACAACACCACCGTCGGGTTCCTCGGACTCGGCCACATGGGCGGGCCCATGGCCGCCAACCTGGTCAAGGCCGGATACGAGGTGCTCGCCTTCGACCCCGTGCCCGCCGCGCAGGACCAGGCGCGCGAAGACGGCGCGACCGTCGTAACCGCTGCGGCCGAAGCGGTTTCGGCCTCCGACATCGTCATCACCATGCTGCCCAACGGCCGCATCGTGCTGGATCTCTACAACGAGGTGCTCGCCGCCGCCAAGCCCGGCACCCTGTTCGTCGATTGCTCCACCATCGACGTCGCCGACGCCAAGCAGGCCGCGGAACTCGCTGCGGCAGCGGGGCATCGGGCCCTCGACGCCCCCGTCTCCGGCGGTGTGGCGGGCGCGGCGGCGGGCACCCTCACCTTCATGGTGGGTGGCGCGGACGCCGACTTCGCCGATGCCCTGCCGCTGCTGGAGGTCATGGGCGGCAAGGTCGTGCACTGCGGCGGCGCGGGCGTCGGCCAGGCCGCCAAGATCTGCAACAACATGCTGCTGGGCATCTCCATGATCGGGCTGTCCGAAGCCTTCGTGCTGGGCGAGAAACTGGGGCTCACCCACGAGAAGTTCTTCGACGTGGTCTCCACCGCCTCCGGCCAGTCCTGGGCGCTGACCTCGTATTGCCCTGTCCCCGGGCCGGTTCCGGCCAGCCCCGCCAACAACGACTACCAGCCCGGATTCGCGACCGCGCTCATGAGCAAGGACCTCGGGCTGGCGGCCAGCGCGCTGCGCGCCAACGGCGTCGACGGGCAGATCGGCTTGCTGGCCGCGGAGATCTACAACCGCTTCAACCAGGAAGAAGCGGGCAAGGACTTCTCGGCTATCGTCACCGATATCCGCAAGCGATCTGAAGGGGAGACGGCGTGACCGACTTCGAGACCATTCTGCTGGAGCGTAAAGGCCGCGTCGCGCTGATCACGCTCAACCGGCCGAAGGCCCTCAACGCGCTGAATTCGCAGGTCCTGACCGACATCTCGGCCGCTCTCGACGAGCTCGAGAACGACAACGAGATCGGCGCGGTCGTGCTGACCGGGTCCGAGCGCGCCTTCGCGGCGGGCGCGGACATCAAGGAGATGCAGACCAAGTCCTACATGGACATGTTCCTGGCCGACCACTTCGCCGGATGGGACCGCCTGGTCGCGTTCCGTAAGCCCATCATCGCCGCGGTCGCCGGTTACGCCCTCGGCGGCGGCTGCGAACTCGCCATGATGTGCGACATCCTGCTCGCCGCCGACACCGCCAAGTTCGGGCAGCCCGAGATCAAACTCGGCGTCATCCCCGGCATGGGCGGCTCGCAGCGCCTCACCCGCGCCGTCGGCAAGGCCAAGGCCATGGATCTCATCCTCACCGGCCGCAATATGGACGCCGAGGAGGCCGAGCGCGCGGGCCTGGTCTCGCGCATCGTCCCGGCCGCGGAACTGGTCGACACCGCCCTCGAGGTGGCCGAGACCATCGCGTCCATGTCGCTGCCGTCGGTGATGATCGCCAAGGAGGCGGTGGACCGCGCCTTCGAGACCACCCTCACCGAGGGACTGCGCTTCGAGCGTCGCGTCTTCCACTCGCTGTTCGCGACCGAGGATCAGAAGGAAGGCATGACGGCCTTCGTCGAGAAGCGCCCCGCGAACTTCACGCACCAGTGAGCGCGCCAGCACTCTGAACTCTCGTGCCCCGCTGCCCAACGGCAGCGGGGCACGGTGCTGAAGGGGGTGGGTAAGGCATCGCGGGCGCGGTCCGGGCCGAGTCCACGCGCGTGTCGCGCAGCGGCGAATTCGGCTGTGCTCAGCCGTGTTTCGGCGGGCCGACCACTTCGACCGTCGGCGGCTTGCCGTCGGTGTGGTCGCCGCCGTCGCGGTTCATGGCCAGCGCGCCCACGATGGTGCCGCCCAGCGTCGCGGTAACCGCCACGGCCGCAACGATCTTGCGGCGGGACACGGGGGAGGAGGAGGGGGCCTCGTGGATGCCCGAGCCCGGAGTCAGGTGGACGCTGCGGATACTGCGGGCGGACGGGCGCTCGGCGGCCAGCAGCACCGCGCCGCGGGTGGAGACGAACTCGGGTTCGGGATCGTAGATCAGCGGCAGATCCAGCTGCTGCTTCAATTCGTCGCGAATGCTCTTGTTGCGGGTGCAGCCACCCAGCAGGGCGATCCCGGTGGGCCGGATACCCGTCTCATCGACCATGTGGCGGACGAACGAGGCCGAGTGGTGGATACCGGCCTCCACGAGTTCGGCGAAGTCGCTACGGGTGACCACGAAGCGCTGCCCGGTGATCGGATCGCAGACGGCCAGCACGCGCTCGGAGGCCAGGGCTTCCTTCTGACGGCGTGTCGTGGCCATGTCGAGGGTCACGCCGCCGCGGGTGAGCAGCCAGCGCAGCAGGGCATCGTGGCCGTCACCGCCCAGAACGGTGCTGCGCTTGGTGGCGAGGACGGCATCGGTTCGGCAGTCGATCTGGGTGAGGGTCAGACCGGAAGCGCCTAGGTCGTAGAGCAGGACCGAGCCCTCGGTGGGTAGCCGACCGGTGAACCGTAGATACCTCAGCTGGGCCACCGGCTCGTCGATGACGGTCAGGCGATTGCGGCCGGCGGCGGTCCGAACGGACTCGGCGTGCGAGCTGCACCGGCAGGTCACGGCGATGCCGGTAATGAATTCGTCCCGCTTAGCGGCCGATTTCCGCATCAGCCGGATGGCCTCGAACACCGCGTCTTCCATGCTGCCGCCACCGGCCCGGCGTAAGACCTTGCAACGGTCGATGGGGGGAAGATGCGGCTGGTCGGAATGGGTGAGCATGGCGCGTGCGCCAGCAGCGCCCGCCGACACCCCGAGGACCAGCACCATGGCCTCAATGGTGAACCTTTTGTGAGCCGAATCCAAGACTATGAAGCAGGAAATTGGCTGCTGGGTCGCTGAAGGGTTACTGACCGGCCCATCGTGTCGGCGAGCTACCGGGATCGAAGTCACCGGCCGCCTGCCGGAACTCCGACAGCAATTCCAGCAACAACTGCAAACGTTGCGGTGGCAGTCCGGCCTCGGCGAAAACCCGCCGATTCAGCTCGATGGTGGCCTTGGACACCAATTCTCTTCCGGCATCGGAGATTTCGATGAGCGTCGCCCGCCGGTCACTCGGATGTGGCACACGCTTCACCAACTTCGCCGCCTCCAGCCGGTCGACGGTGTTGGTGACCGAGGTGGGATGCACCTGTAGGCGGGCGCTGGCCACCGCCATGGGCAGCGCGCCGGTTTTGCTGAAACTCAGCAGCATGAGTAGCTCGTATCGGGAAAACGTCAAACCGGACGGTCGGAGCGCTTCGTCCACCCGGGCCATCACGATCTGCTGCGCGCGCACCAGCGAGGTCACCGCGGCCATGCCGTCGGCCACGTCGCCCCAGCCGTGCTCCGACCACTGGCGATGCGCCTCCTCGATCGGATCGAGCGGCAACGGACGCGGTCGAGACATGCCCCCGATCATCGCATGTCACGAACCGGTTGGTTGAAGCGCCGAGCCGATTGGTGAAGGTGCACAGAAATCACCGTGATTTAAAGACTTTGCCGCATGCCGCGATCCCGGCACTATGGCCGGACACGATGCGGGTGTGTCCGAGCGGTTAGGAGCAGGTCTGCAAAACCTGTCACACGGGTTCGAGTCCCGTCGCTCGCTCCATCGGAGAACGCCTCCCGGAAATCCGGGAGGCGTTTTCGCTGTCAGGACGCGGTGAGGCCGGTGAGGTCGCGGGCGACCACATGATTGCGGTCGGCGGTGGTGCCCAGCGTGTATTCGGGCAGCAGACCGAAGTATTCGCCCCGGGACCGCGAACTCCAGCGCCGGGCCCCCTCGGTGCGAGTCTTGTAGAAGTTCAGCATGTAGCCGCCCTCGTAGAGACGCAGCAAGGTATAGCCGCCCGGATACTCCTTGCAGGCGGC
>NZ_JBSGBY010000636.1:0-4668 GCF_053601505.1 Nocardia sp. NPDC004722 | reverse complement strand
CCAAGTTCCTGTCCGGGCACGGCAGTGCGATCGGCGGTGCGGTCGTCGACGGCGGTCGTTTCGACTTCCGCGCCGACGCGGAGCGCTGGCCGCAGTTCAACACCCCCGACCCCAGCTATCACGGGCTGATCTTCGGCGCGGCGTTCGGCGAACTCGCCTACGCGATCCGCCTGCGCACCAAGCTGTTACGCGACCTCGGGCCCGCGGTGTCCCCGTTCAACAGCTTCCTGCTGCTGCACGGGCTGGAGACGCTCTCGCTGCGCGTCGCACGGCATTCCGACAATGCCCGGGCGATCGCCGAATGGCTCGCCGAACGCCCGGAGGTCGCCCACGTGCACTACGCGGGCCTGCCCTCGAGTCCGTGGCACGATGCGGCGAAACGGTACCTCCCGCTGGGCGCCGGGGGCGTGCTCGCCTTCGAATTGACCGGTGGCCTCGAGGCCGGACGCCGCCTGGTCGACCGGCTCGAACTCTTCAGCCACCTCGCGAACATCGGAGATGTACGCAGCCTGGTGATCCACCCGGCCTCGACTACCCACGCCCAACTCGATTCCCAGCAGCAACTCGACAGCGGCGTGACACCCGGCCTGGTCCGGCTGTCGGTCGGACTCGAGGATGTCGCCGACCTGATCGCGGACCTGGAGACCGGACTCGATGGCTGAATTCGACGGTGCCGCGGGCACCATCCACTACGACCGGTGGATTCCGCCGAATCCGCGGGCCCTCGTGGTGTTCTTCCACGGACTGGGCGAACACATCGGCAGCTACGAGCCCTTCGTGGCGGCCCTGAACGCCGCCGGTTTCGCGGTGTGGGCCGGTGATCATGCCGGGCACGGCCGCAGTGCCGGTGTACGCGTACTGATCTCCTCGATCGACGCGCTGGTCGACGACGCCGCGACCCTGGTCGGTCTCGCCCGCGCGGCGCATCCGCAACTGCCGCTGTTGCTGGCCGGGCATTCGCTCGGTTCGCTCACCAGCGTCCTGCTGACCGCCGAACGCGGAGTCCCGGCAAAGGCTTTGGTGCTGGCGGGCTCCTCGCTGGTCCCGGTGCCGGAGGCGCGCAACGCACTCGCCGAACTGCTCGCCACGGGCATCGATCCCTGGGATCTGCGGCGTGACCCCGGCGAGATGACCCGGCACGAGGGTTATGCGCAGCAGATCCGGGACGATCCGCTGACATGGCAGGGCGGCCTGCGCCTGGAGACTCTCGGCGCGCTGATCGAAGCGGCGACGCGACTGCCCGCGGCCCTGGAAAAGCTTGACCTGCCGATACTGTTCGTGCACGGCGCGGAGGACGATATGGCCCCGGCCGCAGGCGTGCGCCGGGCGGTGGAACTGCTGCCTGACGCACGCGCCGAGATCTTCCCCGAGGACCGGCACAACATTCTCAACGAGCTCGACCGCGACGACGTATACCGCGTCATCGTGGATTTCGCCGCCGCACAGCTCTAGATCTCCGAGGACGAGGGTGACACTCCTGAATTCGACACGGACGCACCGTGTTCCGGTGGCGCTTGCCGCGCTGGCCATACTCTTCACCGCCGCCTGTGGCAGTGGCGCGGACGTCGGCGCGCCCGGTGGCGTGCGGACCACACAGGCCCCGACCCCGCCCGACGCCCAGCTCGATACCAATGCCACGGTGAATGTCCGGCTGACCCTGGAACCCACCAGCCTCGACGCCTTCGGCGCCTCGGGCGCGGCCTTGGATCAGGTGTTGCTGGACAACGTCTATCAGGGCCTGGTGAGCGTCGACACCAACGCCGGTGACAAGATCGTCCCGGCGCTGGCCTCCTCCTGGGAACAGTCGCCGGACGGACTGGTCTACACCTTCCACCTGGTAGCCGGTGCCACCTTCCACGACGGCAGCCCGCTGACCGCCGCCGACGCCGTCTGGTCGCTCCAGCAGCAGATCGCGCCCGGCTCGAAATCGATCAAGGCCGCGGCCTTCACCCCGGTCGCGGACGTCTCGGCTCCGGACCCGGCCACCGTGCGGATCACCCTGAAGCAGCGCGACACCCTGCTGCTGTGGAGCCTCACCCAGCGCGGCGGCATCGTCTACAAGCGGGGCACCGATTTCGCCGGGCTCGCGGGCGCGGAGAACGGATCCGGCCCGTTCAAGCTCGCGGGGTGGAACCGCGGATCGTCGATCACCTTGGCGCGCAACGACGCCTACTGGGGTCCGAAGCCCAAGGTCGACAAGGTGGTTCTCAGCTATATCAAGGATCCCAACTCCGCCAACAACGCCCAGTCGACCGGTCAGACCGATATCGAGGTCGCCGCCGATCCGACACTGCTGCAACCGTTCACGGACAATGACAAGTTCACCGTCCTGCGCGGCACCACCACCGACAAGTTCACGCTGGCCTTCAACGGAACTCGGGCGCCGTTCACCAATCCCGATGTGCGGCACGCGATCCGGCAATCGATCGATCGGCAAGGGGTGATCCAGGCCTATGGCGCGGGCGTCGCGATCGGCAGCGACGTGCCGCCCCAGGATCCCTGGTACGAGGATCTCACCGGCATCGACGCCCACAACCCGGACAATGCCAGAAAGCTCCTGGCCGCAGCGGGATTCGCGGACGGGTTGTCGCTGACCCTGGATGTGCCGAACATCTATCCCACCGCCATCACCGACCTGCTGGTTTCGGACCTGAAGAAGGTCGGGATCACGCTCACCGTGCGTCAGGTGGAATTCCAGACCTGGCTGTCGAAGGTGTACACCGACAAGGACTTCCAGCTCAGCCTGGTCGACCACGCGGAGGCCCGCGACCTCGACAACTACGCCGCACCCGGCTACTACTTCGGCTACGACAACGCCCAGGTGCGGCAGTGGTACACCCAGGCCCGCACCGCCGCCTCCGACGCCGACCGTGACGCCCTGCTGAAGAACGTGGCCAGGCAGATCTCCCAGGACGCCGCCGCCGACTGGTTGTTCCTCGTGCAGTCCACCACGGTGGTGCGCACCGGCGTGTACGGCGTACCGCTGGCCGAGACCAGCAACCGGTACAACCTGAGCACCCTCGCGGTCGGCACACAGCGGTGACCCCACGGTGACCGGGTACCTCGTGCGCCGCGTCGGGTTGCTGGCGGTGTCGCTGGCCGTGGCCAGTGTGGTGGTGTTCGCCCTGCTGCGCCTGCTGCCCGGCGATGTGGCGACCACCATCGCCGGCACCCAGGCCAGTCCGGCCCAAATCGCCGCCATCCGAAGCGATTTGGGCCTGGACCGGCCACTGCCGGTGCAATACCTGTCCTGGATCGGCGGCGTGCTGCACGGCGATTTCGGGCACTCGCAACTCAACGGCGCCGCGGTCGGCGCCGAACTCGACCGCAAACTCCAGGTGACGCTGCCCCTGACGGCCGGTGCGATGCTGGTGGCGTCGGCCGTGGCGATTCCGCTGGGTACCTGGGCGGCCACTCGCAGCCGCACCGCTGCAGGCGGCGCCGTGAACGCCCTGTCGCAGCTCGGTATCGCGATTCCGAGCCTGTGGCTGGCGCTGCTGCTGGTCTGGGTCTTCGCCGTCCAGCTGAGATGGCTGCCCGCGCAGGGATTCCCGGTCGACGGCTGGAACCGGCCGGGACCGGCGCTGCGTTCCCTGGTGCTGCCGTGGCTGGCGCTGGGCCTCACCGAGGGTGCGGTGCTGCTGCGCTTCGTGCGCTCCGCCGTACTCGGTGTGCTGCACTCCGAGTTCCTGCGCACCGCACGCGCGCAGGGACTCACCCGCTCGCAGGCTTTGCGCAGGCACGGCTTTCGCAATGCCGCCCTGCCGGTGGTGTCCATCCTCGGTTTGCAGGTGGCCGCCCTGCTGGTCGGGGCGGTGGTGATCGAACAGGTCTTCACCCTGCCCGGCGTCGGCAGCATGCTCGTCACCGACGTCGGCAATCGTGATCTGGTGAAGGTGCAGGGCGAGCTGCTGGTCCTCGTCGGCGCCGTGCTCACGATCGGTCTTCTCGTCGACGTCACGCACCGGCTCATCGATCCGCGCATCGGGAGCACCGCGTGAGGCGGGCGGCGATGACGCGGCGGTGGCGCGGCGTCCGGACGGTCGCGGTGGCGGTGTTGCGGCGGCCTGCGGGAGCCTTCGGAGTCACGGTGGTCTCGGTGCTGGTGCTCGCGGCCTTGGTGTCGGTGTGGTGGACGCCGTTCGATCCGCAGGCCACCGATCTGCATGCCGCCTGGCTGCTCCCGGCCCAGCGAGGTCATCTGCTCGGCACCGATCGGGTCGGCCACGACCAGTTCAGTCAGGTGTTGGCCGGAAGCCGCGAAACCCTCATCGCCGCAACGGGTTCGGCCGTCGTCGCCGCCTTCCTGGGTGTCGTTCTCGGCGTCGCGGCGGTACTGTCGCCACGTCCGGTGGGCGCGGTGGTGATCCAGGCGATCGATCTCGTGATCGCCTTTCCCGGGCTGCTCCTGGCCATGGTGCTCGCCGCGGTGTACGGCGGTTCGCTCGCAACGGTGGTGGCCGCGGTGGGCATCAGCGCCGGTGTCGGGGTGGCGCGGGTGTCGCGTGGCGAGATCGCGCGGGTACTGAGCCAGGAGTATGTGCTCGCCGCGCGTGCCGCCGGCGCATCGACCACGGTTCCGCCGGGGCATACCCGTAGTCTTGTTCCGTGACCGCAGTACTGCTGGCCGAAGACGACGAGGCCATTGCCGCGCCGTTGTCGCGCGCC
>NZ_JBSGBY010000635.1:0-4674 GCF_053601505.1 Nocardia sp. NPDC004722 | reverse complement strand
AAATGCTCGTGGTAGATGGTGTCGAATTGGGCCAGCGCCACCAGGTTCAGCGCGTGGTGCACCTCGATCGAGAGCCAGCCGTCGTCGGCCAGCAGGGCGCGCAGCGAGCGGGTGAAACCGCGCAGATCGGGGATGTGGGCGTAGACATTGTTGGCCACCAGCAGATTCGCCGGTCCGTGCTCGGCCCGCACGCGCGCCGCGAGCTGCTCGTCGAGGAAGGCGGTCTCGGTGGGAACGCCCTTGTCCCGTGCTGCCGCACCGACATTCACCGAGGGCTCGATGCCCAGGCAGGGCACCCCGGCGGCGACCGCGTGCTGCAGCAGGTAGCCGTCGTTGCTGGCCACCTCGACAATGAAACTGTTGTCGTTCAGATTCAGCCGGGTGATCGCGTCATCCAGAAAGAGTTTTGCATGCTGAACCCAGCTATCGGAAAATGACGAAAAGTAGGCGTATTCCGTGAAGGTTTCTTCCGGAGTGATCAGGGCGGGAATCTGCAGCAGCAGGCAGTTCTCGCAGAGACGCAGATTCAGGGGATATGTCGGTTCCGGGAGGTCCAGTTCCTCGGCGGTGAGAAGCTTTTCGCACGGCGGTGTGGCACCGAGATCGAGAACGGAGATCAAACTTCGGGAGTCACATAGACGACATTGCAACAGAATTCCCCACCTTTCACCGAGCCCGGCTGCCCCGCGCAGCATCGGATGACCTGAGGTCGGCTCGATCCGGCCTTACGTTACAACAGGTTTGCGCGTCTTCACGGGGTCGTTCGTCTGACGGATAGTGCCAGGACAGCTGGATTTCTGCGACCCGCAGAACCGGGCGTCCGGTCGGCAACCGCTCGAGCCTTGCAGCTCAAGGGTTTCGCTCACCTCACACGGTGTGTCTTGCGTAGTGCAACCTGCGAGTTTGCGAATAGGGGAAAATAGGGGGCCCGTTCGGGGATACCGGTCGCCTTCGAATCCGTTACTTTCTGGAAACGTTGTCCGCCTGCGGGATACAGCCTGAACGACACGTGGGGTGTGTAACATTCGGCATCTGTCCGCCGAAAAATTCGTCGGTCAGATCTCTCGTCATGGCCATGAAAGCCCTTGGGAAACCGGCGTCAGCCCGTTCGTGGAACTGATCAGCGGGGATCGGAACCAAGTTCTCCCGTGGGGGAGGTGCGTTCGTTTCATGAGTTACCACATTTCCGCCGGTCGTACCGTGCGCGGGAACCGGGCGCCGAAGCCGGAACCGCGCTCGGATCGTGAACGCTGGCAAGCAGATTACGCGCGTCGGCTATTTGTCAGCGACCTATTCGTGCTGGGTTTGTGCATCGCGATCGCCCAGTGGATCCGCTTCGGCAGCACCGGGACGTCCTCACCGCTGACCGCCCAGCTGCCGCTCGAGGTCCGCTACACCATGGTGTCTGTGGTGCTGGCGCTGGCCTGGTCGGCCACGCTCACCCTCGGCGGCACCCGCTCGCCGCGCGTAATCGGCAGTGGTACAGAGGAATACCGTCGAGT
Organism: Nocardia sp. NPDC004722; assembly: GCF_053601505.1. Classification (NCBI taxonomy): domain Bacteria; kingdom Bacillati; phylum Actinomycetota; class Actinomycetes; order Mycobacteriales; family Nocardiaceae; genus Nocardia; species Nocardia sp. NPDC004722. The sequence continues at coordinate 3,172 of NZ_JBSGBY010000635.1, read as the reverse complement.
GGTGGTCGCCTCGCTGCGCCTGTTCGGGGGGATAGCCATCGTGTCGCTGCTGCTGCGGATCGACATCGCCCGCGGCTATCTGGCTATCGCGTTGCCGCTGGGCATGCTCGGACTGATGGCCGAGCGCCGGCTGTGGCGGCGGTGGGTCGCCGTGCGCCGCGCCCACGGGCAGTTCCGCACCGCCATGCTGGTGGTCGGCAGTCCGGCGGCGGCGCGCGCGATGGTGGCGGCGTTCTCCCGCGACCGCGACTCCGGGTATCAGGTGATCGGGGTGTGCACGCGCGACGAGGGCGCGCTCACCGACTGTCTCTCGTCGGCGGACCGCTTCCTCGAGGTCGGTGGCCGCGAAATCCCCATCGTCGCAGGCGATCACGGCGTGATCGATGCGGTCCGGCGCACCGGGGCGGACACCGTCGCGGTCACCGCCACCGACAATCTCGGGCCCGCCGACTTCCGGCGCATGGCGTGGGAGCTCGACGAGCTCGGCGCGGAACTCATCGTCACCCCCGGTCTCGTCGACATCGCGGGCACCCGCCTCACCCACCGCGTGGTCGCCGACATGCCCATGCTGCACGTCGAGAAGCCGCAATACGACAGCGCCAAATCCGTGCGCAAGGATGTCTTCGACGTCTGCTTCGCGCTGATCGCCCTGCTGGCCATCGTCCCCGCCCTCGCCCTCATCGCCGCCGCCGTGAAACTCACCAGCCCCGGCCCCGTCCTCTACTCCTCCGAGCGCATCGGCCGCGACGGCCGCCCGTTCCGCATGCTCAAGTTCCGCAGCATGTACACCGACACCGAAACCCACCTCACCGCCCTCATCGACGGCGACGGCCCCGAGGACCCCCGAATCACCCCCGTGGGCAAGGTGATCCGCAAATACTCCCTCGACGAACTCCCGCAATTCCTCAACGTGCTCCGCGGCGACATGAGCATCGTCGGCCCCCGCCCCACCATCCAACGCGAAGTCGACGCCTACGACGGCGTCACCCGCCGCCGCCTCCTCGTCAAACCCGGCATCACCGGCCTCCGCCAAATCCGCGGCCGCACCACCCCCACCCCCGAAGACGCCACCCGCCTGGACCTCTCCTACGTCGAAAACTGGTCCATGGTCCTGGATCTCCTCCTGATCGCCAAAACCATCGGCACCGTCACCCGAGGCGAAGCCTGACCCCCTAACCACGCGGCTGACGTCCGCCCGGTTCACCCTCAATTCGTATTCACACTGTGCCGTCGAATCACACAGTCGACAGGGTGCGCGCCGCTCTCCCCACCCGCTGACTCGACCCCGTCGAAGATCGCGTCCAACAGCCCGGCCCGATCGAGTCTCGCTCGGCCCCCATGAGATTCACGCGCACTGACAACGACCGCCTGCAACACCACCGCAAAAACCCGCCACCGAGACACGTTCACCCGCCACCCCCACCCCTCCCACTCGCGCAACCGCCCCTCCACCGCCTCGAGCACATCCTGAATCACCTGAACCTCAATCGCATCAGCGTCATCGCAAGGCATGCCGACCCCCGAACACCGACCACTGGCTGCTGCTGGACATAGTCACCTGCCTCCGTGAAATTGCCGTTGCCCCAGCACATCACCGATGCCCCGCACTGACATTGTCATTTCGGGATTCCTGGATAACTGGCACGAACTGCCTGCACCGCTGCCATTCTGAGAAGCGAACAGTGTCAGTTCGACAGTGTCGAGGAGCATCCATGCCGGAGGAGAACCCGCGCGCCTCGCTGCCACGCCGACAGCTCGGTCGGTATGTCCGCCGTCAGCGCGAAGAGAACACCGCACTCACGCAGGCCGAAGTGGCGGCCGCGATGCAATGGAGCCACAGCAAGTACTCGCGCCTGGAACGAGGCGAACCCGGCAGAATCCTCGACCGCGACCTCCGCGAACTCGGCAAGATCCTCGAGATCCCCGACGAGAAGACCGACGCCATGATCGAACTCGCCCGTCAGGTAGCCGAAAAGACCTGGTACAACAGCTTCAACGACCTGATCCGGGCCAACTTCGACGTCTACATGCGGATGGAAACCGAAGCCCGCGCGATGGAGATCTACCGCCCGGATCTCGTTCCGGGGCTGTTCCAGACCGCCGACTACGCCCGCTCGCTGAACCGCATCTACTTCCCCAAAGACTCTGAGGAAGAACAGAATCGGCGCGTCGAACTGAAGCTGAAACGTCAGGTGATCATCACACGCAGGAAGACGCCCGTAATGGTCGATCTCGTTATCCAGGAGTCGGCACTGCACACTCGGGTCGGCGGGGACCTGACCATGGCGGCGCAACTGAAGCACCTGGCGGACCTCGGCACCCGTCCGAACATCTCTGTTCGAGTCTTGCCGTTCCGAGCCGGGTTCCCGGTCGGCATGTCCGTCGGTCCGTTCGTCACCCTCGATTTCAAGCCGGACTCCAAAGGCGTCGTAGAGCCGTCCGTCATCTATGTCGAGAACTACACCGGCGATATGTACCTTGAGGACGAAGACGACGTCGGCAGGTACCGCAGGGCGTTCGAGACCATTCAGCACGCAGCGCTGGACGCGGTTGCCAGCCGAAACCTGCTGCGGCAGGCAGCACGAAAGGACTTCTCCCAGTGAACGATCACCGTCTTGCCAACGCGGCTTGGTTCAAGAGCACCCGAAGCGCAGGAAACTCTGAATGTGTCGAGGTCGCCTGGCTGGCCGACGGCGGCGTGGGTATCCGCGACTCCAAGAACCCAACCGGCCCCGCCCTCGTCTTCACCCCCTGCGAGTGGAATGCCTTCACCGTCGGCGTGGCAAGCGGAAGGCTCGAGGAGCAGGCCTGACAGTCCGCGCGGTCCACACGTGATCGGAGTGCGGTGGCTCGAGCGAGTCCTGAAACTGGCTGGAACCCGCACAAAGCCAACGGAATTGGTCAATATTCGTTGCTGCGGAGCCGTTTGTGCAGGGTGTGGCCAAGGTGGAAGCGACCATCTGTGCAGTGGCAGCATTGATCTGGTGGAAGAGCATGTGCGGCACGGGGATCGGTGCTTTGTGATTCTCACGTACCTTGATGCGGTTCGTAACGATTCTTGGGCCGTGGAGCTGGCGGAACTCGTTGACGGGGAGTTGGGGCCGGAGACGCGAGTGAAAGCACACCTTCTCACAGACGGTGGGTGTCGCGTGGCAGTGGCGTCGAATGCCCC
>NZ_JBSGBY010000634.1:0-4682 GCF_053601505.1 Nocardia sp. NPDC004722 | reverse complement strand
GCGTTCTCGGCCATGCAGAGGGCGCGGAAGTCGGGGAAGTAGAAGTTCATCTCCGACGGCGCCTCGGTGCCCGGGGTGATCTGGAAGACGATGCGGACCCCGTCGATCGTCATCTCCTGCCCGGTTTCGGTGATGTCGTGGGTCGGGGCGATGAGGGTGATGGTGCCCGTCGAGGTGGTCTGGCCCAGACCCGCGCCGACCTGACCCTTCTCGCCACGCGGCAGCGCCGCGCCGTACATGTAGGCGGCGCGCCGCGCCATGGCGACACCCGCGTACACGTTCTCGGCGACCGCGTGCTCGAGGAAACCGGCGGGAGCCACCACCGGGATGCGGCCGGATTCGGCGTCCTCGACGGTCATCACGCCCATGACGCCGCCGAAGTGGTCGACGTGGGAGTGGGTGTAGATCATGCCGGTGACCGGCTTCTGCCCGCGCTGCGCGTAGTACAGCTCCAGACCGGCTTTGGCGGTCTCGGTGGAGATCAGCGGATCGATGATGATCACGCCGGTCTTGCCCTCGATGATCGTCATGTTCGACAGGTCCAGGCCGCGGATCTGGTAGATGCCCGGAACCACCTCGTAGAGGCCCTGTTTCACCACCAGGCCCGACTGCCGCCACAGCGACGGATGCACCGAGTGCGGGCAATTGCCCTGCAGGAAGCCGTAGGACTCGTCATCCCAGACGACCTCGCCCTTGTCGTTCTTGATGATCCCGGGTTCGAGTTTGGCGATGAAGCCGCGGTCGGCGTCCTGCTGGTCGGTGGTGTCGGCGAACGGGAGTTCCTTCAGGGCACGCTGGTTCTGATCGATGATGAACTTGCTCGGTTCGGTGGCCGCACTCACAGTCTTCCTCCTGTTACCGCCGGGATCTCCGGCATGGATTCGATCGATAGAGCTGGTTTCTTGCCTGGATCGGTGAGTCCGATGGCGAGCGCGACACCGCACACCACCAGCACCGCGACCGTCGCGATGGCGATGACCCGCGGGCCGTGGTGCCAATGTCCGTGGTGGAGTGAGTTGTTGCGCGCGAAGCTGAGGCCCGCGAGGAACAGCAGCACCACCGCGGCGAGCGCGGGCGCGATGGCCGCCGGATGCCAGCCGCTGGTCGCGGCGTGATTGACGAACAGGACGGCGGTGCCCATGGCGGCGATGGCGGTGCGCCGCCAGGCCAGGGCCGTGCGCTCGGCCGGATAGGTGGGCGGCGCGGTCACGGCCACGCCGTCGCGACGGCCGCGAACACCGAGACGATCGCGATACCGGCCGCGAGGATCGGGACCAACAGCGGGTTGCGCAGCGGCTCACCCCGTTCCATCCGGATCTGCACGTCACGCCAGTGCGTGTACGCGCCCGTCGCCAGCGCCACCGCGAGCACGATGCAGCTCAGCGAGAGCGCGCGCCGCACCCCGGCGTGATGGAACGGCTGCACCAGGGTGTGCACGGCGACACCGGCCGCCAGCAGGCCGAGCGCGGTGCGGATCCACGCCAGGAAGGTGCGTTCGTTGGCGAGCGTGAAGCGGTAGTCGAGGGGCGCCTGGTCCGGTTGACCGGAGTCCTGGCCTGGGTTTTCCACTGTCACCACCTGTCCGGTGTCGCGGTCGCGGTCCGACTACAGCAAATGATCAGCAATGGCGATCATTCCATGGATTCGTGGACGACGTTCGAAGCTCGACAAGGGAAAGGGCCGACATGTGACGCATGCCCGCAGTCTGACCGGCAGGCGTCCGCGCGACCTCGCCCGTTTCGGGTGAAGTCCTGGCAATCGAGGCCCGGCGGGTCGGCGGCGGATCCCGGCCGACACTTGCCGCTACAACTGCGGGCGTTCGCCCGCAATTCACGGCCGCCGTCGGGCCCGGTCCCGTACCATCCCGGTTTACCTGCCGAACAAGAGATTTCACGCCGGAGGCGCGCCATGCAGTATCGGCCCACGGCACCGGAGTTGCTGACCGCGCTCGCGGATCTGCTGGAGACCACACTGCTGCCCGCGCTGCCGCCGGAGCTGCGACATCAGGCGCGGGTGGGGGCGCACCTGGCCCGAATGCTCGAGCGCGAACTCACCCTCGCCCCCGCATCCGAACCGCCGGACGACACCGCGCCGGTCGGACCCGGCCAGGCTGCTGCACGTTTCGATACCACCGCCGACCTCGGCACGCCCCTGGGTGCTGGGCCTTCGGACGGCGCGGATCTCCGCGATGGGCTCGGACGCTTCAATGGTCCGGGCGAGGAGCTTGTGGCCACTGTCGGTGCGGGCGACGAGGTTGCGGGTGACGAGACGCTGTGGGCGGCGCTCGTGCGGGTCGTGCGGGCCGATCTCGCTGTCGCCAAGCCCGGCTATGACGCCTGGGAGGGGGAATGAGCGGCGACCTCGCGGACGGGCTGGCCCGCTTCCTGTCCGAGGATATCGGGCGGGCGGTGACGGTCTCGGGGGTCGAACCGCTCTCGGCGGGGGCGCGGCGGCGCAATATCGCCTTCGATGCCGATCTCGGTGGGTGTGTGCTGCGGTTGGTCGCGACGCTGGTGCCGGGCAGCATTCAGTTGCTGCCGGTCGACGTCGAGGCGGACGTGCGGGAGTTGGCGCGCGAGCACGGGGTGCCGGTCCCCCACGTGCTGGCGGTCTGCGGCGATATCGGTTATGCCGGTGAGCCGTTCATGCTCTCGGAGCGGCTCGATGGTGAGACGGTGCCGCGTCGGGTGCTGCGGCTCGTGCACCAGGGCGGGCTCGGTGACGTGGTCGGCGCACAGCTCGGCCGCGCGATGGCGGCGTTGCATACCATCGATCCGCGGCAGGGTTCGCCGGAGCTGCCGGGTGCCGCGATCGGCAATCCCGCCGAAACACTGCTCGCGGAGGCGGAATCGGTCGTGGCCCGTCTCCTGCCCGATCGGCCGGTGTTCGCGTTGGCGCTGCGCTGGCTGGCCGGTCATCTGCCCACTCCCCCGGATCGACTCACCTTGGTGCACACCGATATTCGCAACGGCAACCTCATCGTCGGGCCCGATGGGCTACGCGCCGTGCTGGATTGGGAAGGCGCCCAGCGTTACGGCGATCCGATGCGCGATGCGGCGTGGTCGGCGCTGCGCATGTGGCGCTTCGGCGTCGACGACCGCGAGTTCGGCGGCTTCGCCGACCGCGACACCTTCGTGCGCGGATACACAGGTGCCGGAGGCGAATTCGACGCCGACCGCTTCCGCTGGTGGAAGGCCGCCTGCACGCTGGCCTGGGGCACCATGCTGGCCGGGCAGGCCGCCGCCTTCCTGGACGGCACCGTCCCCAGCATCGTGATGGCCGCCAGCGGGCGGCGCATCCCGGAGATCGAATGGGATCTGCTCATGCAGATCCGACCCACCGGATCGAGGTGACCGCCATGGATTTCGAGCTGCCCGACCATCTGCGCAAGTATCTGGCCGAATTGGACGAGTTCATCGACCGCGAGATCGTGCCTCTGGAACAGTCCGGGGACAATATCCGCTTCTTCGATCACCGGCGCGAGGACGCCCGCACCGACTGGGAGCGGGGCGGGCTGCCCAACGGCGAGTGGGAGGACCTGCTGCACGAGTCCCGCCGCCGCGCCGACGCCGCCGGGCACCTGCGCTTCGCCTATCCCGCCGAATACGGTGGCCGCGACGGCTCCAACCTCGATATGGCCGTCATCCGTGAGCATCTGGCCCGCCGCGGGCTGGGCCTGCACTGCGATCTGCAGACCGAGCACGCCGTCGTCGCCAACAATGTCGGACTGCTGCTCATGCACGAATACGGTTCGCCCGCACAGAAATCCGAGTGGATCACCGAGCTGGCGACCGGGGAGAAGTTCTTCGGCTTCGGCATCACCGAACCCGCCCACGGCTCCGACGCCACCTTCATGGAGACCACCGCCGTCCGCGACGGCGACACCTGGATCCTCAACGGCGAGAAGACCTTCAACACCGGCATGCACCGCGCCGACGCCGACCTCGTCTTCGCCCGCACCTCCGGCAACCCCGGCGACGGCGTCGGCATCACCGCCTTCCTCGTCCCCGTCGGCACTCCCGGCTTCACCATCGCCGATTTCCTGTGGACCTTCAACATGCCCACCGACCACGCCCATGTCGTCCTGAAGGATGTCCGCGTCCCCGCCACCACCGTCTTCGGCAAGGAGGGCCGCGGCCTGGCGGTGGTCCAGCACTTCTTCAACGAGAACCGGCTGCGGCAAGCGGCCTCCAGTCTGGGCGCAGCCCAGTACTGCATCGACCGCTCGATCGCCTACGCCAAGCAGCGCACAACCTTCGGCACTCCCCTGGCCGCCAACCAGGCCATCCAATTCCCGTTGGTCGAACTCACCACCCAGTGCGAAATGCTCCGCACCTTCATCCACAAGACCGCCTGGTCCATGGACCGCTACGGCCCCTTCACCCAATCCGCCCAAGTCTCCATGGCCAACTACTGGTCCAACCGCCTCTGCTGCGAGGCAGCCGACCGAGCCATGCAAATCCACGGCGCCCTCGGCTACTCCCGCCACACCCCCTTCGAACACATCTACCGCCACCACCGCCGCTACCGAATCACCGAGGGCAGCGAGGAAATCCAGATGCGTCGAGTAGCGGGCTATCTCTTCGATGTCCCATTACGGCGTCACCGAATTCGCCAATGTCCAGACGGTGCGCAGCGCCGCGACCTCCAGGAGCCACCCGTGACCATCACCGCCATCCGCA
>NZ_JBSGBY010000633.1:0-4687 GCF_053601505.1 Nocardia sp. NPDC004722 | reverse complement strand
GTCCGGGTTGGCGATGACGATGAATTCGATGTCCGGGTCGATCTCGGCGACCGCGCGGTTGATGGCACCGCCGTAGCCGATATTGCCGCCGGTGCAGAACCGGTCACCGTTCGCGAGGGCCAGCGCCAGGGCCGCGACCGCGCCGAGCACGACGAAACCGTTGCCGACAATGGTTCCGCGCCGGTCGATCTCGCGGTCGCGCTGATCCCGCCGGTCGCGATCGCGCGATCCGAGGGACACAGCGATGCTCGCCACAATTGAGGCCACGATGGACCCGCCGACCGCCCACAGCAGCGGCCCCGCGTACGCCACCTCCACCAGCGCGGTGTGCCGGGCCCGGGCCAGCACGACGATCAGGTAGATCGCGTACGAGACCGCGGCCGCGACACCCAGGATCCAGGTTCGCTTCTCCTCATAGGACACGGGTTCAGTGTAAAGAAAACACGACTTCATGTACAGAATTCTTTACATGACACGGGTGGCTCACTCCGAGGTTGCCTGATCCGGTTCTCGAATTCCCCTGTGTTACAGCCGGTTCCCTTCCCCACGCCGACCCGATAGCGTCGAAGTCATGGCCGACCTCGAAGCCCCGGACCGCATCGAATCCCTGGGGGCGGATTTCTTCACCGACCCGCACGCCCACTACCGCCGCTGGCGCGCGGACGGCCCGGTCCGGCAGATCCGATTCCCCGACGGCGTGGTGCGCTGGGTGGTGCTGGGCTACGCGGAAGGCCGTGCCGCCCTGAACGATCCGCGGCTGCGCAAGGACGCCGTGCACGCCACCGCGCTGCTCAACGACAAACGTGGTCTGCCGCCCGCCACCGCCGGTCACATGGTGCTGCTGGGCAATATGCTCAATACCGATCCGCCGCACCACACTCGGCTGCGCAAGCTGGCGACCCGCGCCTTCACCCCGCGCCGGGTGGCGGCGCTGCGTCCGCGCATCGAGGAGATCACCACCGGTCTGCTCGACGCCATGGCCGGCCGCGACGAGGCGGACCTGCTGCGCGATTTCGCCGAGCCGCTGCCGATCACGGTGATCTGCGAACTGCTCGGCGTCCCCTTCGATGATCGAGCCGACTTCCAGCGGTGGACCCGCGCCATCGTGAGTGTCTCGGGCGGGGACGACGAGGACTACGCCAATTCGACCGCCGCCATGGGCGCGTACCTGTCACGTCTGGTGGCGGCGAAGCGCGCGGAACCCGCCGCGGATCTGCTCTCCGCCCTGGCCGATCCGGCCGATGACGGCGATGCCCTCACCGATCAGGAACTGGTCGGCATGGCATTCCTGTTGCTGGTCGCCGGGCACGACACCACCGTCAACCTGATCGCCAACGGCACGCTCGCCCTGCTGCGCGATCCGGCGCGACTGCACGCACTCCAGGCGCACCCGGAGGCGATTCCGGACGCGGTGGAGGAGTTCCTGCGCTACGACGGCCCCGTCAATATGGCGACCCTGCGTTACACGGCCGAACCGGTCACCATCGGCGGAACCCCGATCCCGGCGGACGAATTCGTGCTCATCGCACTCTCGTCCGCCAACCGTGATCCCGAGCGCTACCCCGACCCCGAAGCCCTGGACCCCGACCGCGACGCGACGGGTCACGTGGCCTTCGGCCACGGCATCCACTTCTGCGTCGGCGCGCCCCTGGCCCGCTTGGAAGCCCAAACAGCCTTCACCGCCCTGCTGTCCCGCTTCCCGAACCTGCGCCTCTCCCCTGCCGCCGACATCCTGACCTATCACGCCAGCACCCTGATGCGTGGCCTGACGGCGCTGCCGGTCCTGCTGGACTGACGCCGCTACCGGCGGCTGAGCGACACCGGAAGCGCGTTGGGAGACAAGACGAAATCGCGGTTGGAGGCGCGCACCCGATGCCCGGGTGTGGGGGTCAGCCGCCACCGCGACAGCAGTGCCGCCGAGGCGAGCGCGATCTCGAGCAGCGCGAAGTGATCGCCGAGGCAGCGTCGCCGCCCGACGCCGAAGGAGATCATGGCCTTCTTGGCGGTGTCGGCGGCGTTCTCGGCGTTCCACCGGTCCGGGTCGAAGGTCTCCGGGTGGGTGAACCAGCGGGGATCGTGCTGAACCATGTACGGGCTGAACATGATCGCGGCCCCGGCCGGGATGGTGACGTCCCCGATGGGCAGGTCGGCGCTGGCGTTGGCGGCGCTGATCCACGGCCCCCAGAAGCGGACGGTCTCGGACACGACCTGCTTGAGGTACGGCATGGCGGCCAGGTGGTGGGGTCGCACGTCATCGCCGCCGACCACAGAATCCAGTTCCGCGTACAGCTTGTCGAGGATGGCAGGGCGCAGGCTCACCTCGTGCCACAGCCAGCCGGTCAGTGACGCCATCGATCCGACGCCCCCGGCGAGCATGAGAATCGCCTCGTCGATGATGTGGTCGTCGGACAGGCGCGCGCCGGTCTCGGCGTCGGTGTGGCGGATGAGCGCCGACACCACATCGTTGAAATCCTCGTCGCGCCTGCGATATTCGCTGACGACCGCGCCGACCGCGGCCCGCAGGTGCCGGGATTTGCTGCGCCACCGGTAGTTGGCGATCACCCGCAGCCGCCGCAGTTGCGGCGGCAGCGCGGTGCGCACGATGACCTGGCTGAGCAGCCACGGCACGCTGTCGCGGATCTCGCGCCGGGCGCTGTCGCCGAAGTCGGCGGTGAACAGCGTCGCCGAGACGGTGTCGAGCACCAGGCCGTGGGCCTCGTCCATGAGATCGACCCGGGTGTCCGCGGGCAGCCCGGCCGCCCAGGCATTGGCGATATCGGCTGCGGCTTCGGCGTATTCGGCCAGCCGGGTCTGTCGCAGGGCGGGTGAGATCATGCGGCGGCGCAGCCGGTGTTCGGGGCCGCGCAGCACATTGACCGCGCCGCCGGCGATATCGGCAATGGCCTCGCGCAGGTCCTCGCGTTCGAATTCGGCGTCGCTCAGGTTGACTTCGCGCAGCAGGTCGGGGGTGGTGAGCACGTAGCCGGTCTGGCGGCCGAAGTGCACGCGCACGATCGGCCCGAGGGCGGGCAGCGAGGTAACGAAGCCGGGCGCGTCGGTGAGGGCGCGCAGGCTGTGCCCGAGCACCGGTACGCGGCCGGGCGCGGTGGGGATGTCGGCGAGGGTGCGCGGCATGCGCTCCGCCGTCACGGTGGCGACCACGGCACCGGCGTCGCGGTAGACCTCCAAGACCCGTGCGATCTGCCGGGATTGGCGCACCGAGTCGGCCTGCCCCGCGAGTTCCGCGCGCAGTGCGGTGAGCACCGAACGGTCCGCGACCAGTTTGCCGAGGGTCTCGGCCATGGCCTCGACGGAGGGATCGTCGGTGCGGAGGCCCGCGGGCACCGATTCGGCGAGGTCGGGATCGCAGTACACCACCGGCAGTCCCATGGCGGTGGCTTCCAGCAGCACCATGCCCTGGGTGTCGAATCCGGTGGAGGGGAACAACAGTGCGTCGGCGGCGGCCATGGCGTCGAGGCAGGCGGCCTGGGACACCCTGCCGTGCAGGCGGACCCGGTCGCCGAGGCGGCGTTCGACGATGCGGCCGACGGCCGCGCCGTAGAGGTCGCCGTCGCCGTAGACATCGAGGGTGCAATGGTCGGTGCGCCGCACCGCTTCCAAGGATTCCAGCAGCCGCTTCTCCCCCGACAGCCGCCCGCACCAGACCAGCCGCAGCGGGCCGTCCGCGGGACGCGGCGGATCGGTGCGCGCGTCGAGGAGTTCGTCGTCGACCCCGTTGGACACGACGGTCAGCGGCCGTGTCATCCCGTGTGCCAGCAGCAGATCCGCGAAATGCCGGGTCGGCGCGATCACCTGATCGGCGGCTTGCGCCTGACCGGTGATGGTCCGCCAGGCGTGCGCGGCGGCCGCCGATTCCCCCGGCAGGCGCGCCGACCGGGCGTGCGGCACGTAGCGCCCGTGCAGCAGCCGCAGTGCGAGCGCGGCCGGGTACGGTGCGGGCACGGTGTGCTCGATGAAGGCGTCGTCGCGGCTCTGCGCGGTGTGCACCAGCGGAATGCGGTGCCGCCGAGCGGCTTTCATCCCGGCGATGGCGACGCCGTAGGTGGTGTGGGTGTGCACGAGATCGATCGGCCCGCGCGCCGCGAATTCGGTGTCGATGAGCGCGGCGTTGCGGCGCGTCGGCGCGACCACGGCGAATCCGTTGACGGCCGGGATCGACAGTGGGTGCAGGGCAACGATATCCGGGTCGGGCGCGGCGGCCGGGTCGGGCGCGACGAACAGGGTGACCCGGTGACCGGCGTGTTCGAGCCCGCGGCGCAGCGCGGTGACGGCGGTCTGCACCCCGCCGAGCGAGGCCGGGTGATAGTCCACGAACATCGCGATGTGCATCGGTGGAACCCTAGTCCGCGCCGCCCCGCTGTGAAATGCCCACATTTCCTGCGTCTGGACGGCGGCGGCCGCATCACCCAGTGTCTACTGTTCCCACCGTCTGTGTCGAAAGAGGCCGCATGCGCATCGCGATACCGCTGACCGGAACCCGAGGCGACGTCCACCCGGTGGTGGGCCTCGCGGTCGAGTTGCGGCGACGCGGCCACGAGGTGCTGTTGGGCGCGCCGCCGAATCTGGTCGACTTCGTCACCGCCGCAGGGCTTCCCGCGCAGCCCTGCGGACCAGTTGTGCAGCGGCTCTACAGTTCCCCGGAGGGTCAGCGCGCGCTGGCGGCCGG
>NZ_JBSGBY010000632.1:0-4697 GCF_053601505.1 Nocardia sp. NPDC004722 | reverse complement strand
TCACGGTCCCGGGTGAGGATGGCGCGCAGGCGAAGTCGCTGGCGACCACTGCGAAACTGTATGTGCGTCCGGTGCAGGGTCAGCCGCAGCCGGCGATGAAGCCCGGTCAGGCGCAACCGACTCCGGGTCAGGCGCAGCCGACTCCGGCGGCCACGCCGACCGCTGAGCCGACGCCCACGAGCGAAGCGCCCACACCGACCACCGAGGCCCCGCAGAACCGGGTGTTCCCGGCACAGGCCCCGACGCCGACCCCTTCGCCTTCGCCGTCGCCCGGCCAGACCAGCGCCCAGCAGACGCAGGCCGAGATCGCGGCCGCGAAGGCGTTGCGGCAGAGCACCGATCAGGCCACCCAGATCAAGGCCATGGCCACCCTGGATTGCAGCAAGCCGGATCCGCTGGAGGGCAACGACGATCCGAAGCTGCCGCTGGTGACCTGCTCGACCGACGGTCAGTACGTGTACCTGCTGGATCCGAGCGTGCTCGACGGCCAGGAGATCAGCAATGCCACCAACCGGCTCGACGCCAAGACCTCGCGCTGGGTCGTGGACGTGGACTTCAAGTCCGGCGGCGCCGACACCTGGGGCAAGCTGACCACCCAGTACCTGAACAAGCAGCTGGCCTTCACCCTCGACTCGCGCGTGGTGAGCGCCCCCGTGGTGCAGAGCGGCGCCCAGTTCGGCGGCAGCACCGAGATCTCCGGCAATTTCAACGGCACGACGTCCAAGGAACTCGCCAACTCGCTGAAGTACGGTTCGCTTCCGCTCTCGTTCGCGACGTCCGAGGCGGAGACCGTGTCGGCGACCCTGGGCATCTCGTCGCTGCACGCCGGTCTGATCGCCGGTGCCATCGGCCTGGTGGCCGTGCTGCTGTACTGCCTGCTCTACTACCGCATGCTCGGCTTCCTGGCCGGTTTCTCGCTGCTCGCGGCGGGCGTGGCGGTGTATGCGCTGATCGTGTTGCTGGGCCGGTGGATCGGCTTCACCCTGGACCTGGCCGGTATCGCGGGTCTGATCATCGGTATCGGTATGACAGCGGACTCGTTCGTCGTCTTCTTCGAACGCATCAAGGACCAGATGCGTGAGGGCCGCAGTTTCCGTTCGGCGGTTCCGCGTGGCTGGCAGCGCGCGCAGCGCACCAACCTGTCGGGTAAGACGGTGTCGCTCATCGCCTCCGCGGTGCTCTACCTGCTGGCCGCGGGCCAGGTGAAGGGCTTCGCGTTCACCCTCGGTCTGACCACCGTGCTCGACGTCATCGTGCTGTACCTGGTGACCTCGCCGCTGATGATGCTGGTCTCGCGCTCGCCGTTCTGGGCGAAGCCGTCGGTGAACGGCTTGGGCGCTATTGCAGAGCTTGCACAGGAACGCAAGGCCACGGCCGGTGTCCTGGTGAAGGAGGCGTGATCATGGCCAAGTCCTCTCCCATCGCGGTGGATGCCGACAGCGAACTCGATTACGAGACAACGACTTCGGGCAAGCAGCACAGCCTGTTCGAGCGGTTGTACACCGGCACCGGCGGTTTCGAGATCGTCGGCAAGCGCAAGGTGTACTACGCCATCGCCGCCGTGCTCATCGCGATCGCCGCGCTGAGCATGGGTATCAAGGGATTCACCCTGGGCATCGACTTCGCCGGTGGTTCCCGCATCCAGCTGCCCGCGGCCGCGGACGTCACCACCTCGAAGGTGGACGACGTCTACCGGTCGGTGCTCGGGCACGACCCCGTGACCACTCAGAAGGTGGGTTCGGGTTCCTCGGCCACGATTCAGCTGCGCTCGGACACGCTGACCGCCGAGCAGTCCGACAAGTTGCAGACCGCGCTGTTCGACGCCTTCCATCCGAAGGATTCCAGCGGCCAGCCCAACCGCAACGCGATCAGCGTCGCCGAGATCAGTTCGACCTGGGGTGGCCAGGTCACCGACAAGGCGTTGCTGGCGCTGGGCGTGTTCGTCGCGCTGACCATGGTGTACATCGCGATTCGCTTCGAACGCGACATGTCGATCGCGGCGATCGGTTCGCTGTTCTTCAACCTGATCGTCACCGCCGGCATCTACTCGCTGGTCGGTTTCGAGGTGACGCCCGCCGCGGTCATCGGTCTGCTCACCATTCTGGGTTACGTGCTCTACGACAACGTGGTCGTCTTCGACAAGGTCGAGGAGAACACGCGCGGCGTCCTGCACCTCACCAAGCACACGTACGCGGAGAAGGCGAACCTGGCGGCCAACCAGACGCTGATGCGGTCGATCAACACCACCGTCATCGGCATCCTGCCGATCATCGCCATGCTGGTGATCGCGGTGTGGCTGCTCGGTGTCGGCACGCTCAAGGATCTGGCGCTGGTGCAGCTGGTCGGCATGATCGTGGGTGGCTACTCGTCGATCTTCTTCGCGGTGCCGATCCTGGTGACGCTCAAGGAGACCTGGGGTCCGGTGGCCGCGCACACCAAGAAGGTGCTCAACCGCCGCCAGGGCGGCGCCAAGGCGCGTGCGGGCGAGGCCGCGGCCGAGCGGGCCGGAGCGGCGGGCCGTCGCGACGAGGCCCTCTCCGGTGGTGGCGCGCGCGACCACGCTCCGCGCAGTCAGAACTCCGGGGCGCCGCGTCCCGGGGCCCGGCCGAGTGGGAAACGACAGCAGCGACGGCACTGACGCGCAGGGGGTTTGCGACGGTGAAGCAGGATCACAAGGGACTGCGCCGGGCCGGGATCGCGTTGGTGGCGGGCACGCTCGCCGCCGGCACGCTGGCCGGATGCTCGTCCAAGAATCAGGTGCCCTCCATCGGCTACGGCGTGGACGCGGTCATCGCGAGCTACAACGGCAGCAGCACCCTGGGCGCCAACAGCGGTGCGGCGGCGGTGTTCTCGCGGGTGCTGACCGGTTTCTTCTACACCGGGCCCGACGGGCAGCCGGTGGCCGACACCGACACCGGCACCGCCAAGGAGGTGCCGGGCGACGCGCAGACCATCCAGTACCGGCTCTCCCCGGACGGCGTGTACTCCGACGGCGTCGCGACCTCCTGCGACGACCTGGTGCTGACCTGGGCGGCGCGCAGCGGCCGGTTCACCAAAGCCGGTCCGGGTGGCCCGGTTCCGCTCTTCGACGCCGCGAGCACCGACGGTTACCGCGATATCGAGCGGGTGGACTGCCAGGCCGGGTCCAAGGACGCGACCGTGGTGTTCCGGCCGGGCAAGCACTATTCGGCGTGGAAGACCCTGTTCAACGCCTCGGAGATGATGCCCGCGCACGTGATCGCCACCCAGGTGAAGATCCCGAACGTGGTGGCCCCGGTGCAGACCGGTGATCAGCCGACGCTGGAGAAGATCGCCGACTTCTGGAACAACGGCTGGAAGCTCACCCCCGGCAAGGTGGATCAATCCCTGCTGCCGTCCTCGGGCCCGTATCGGATCGACTCCTTCAGCGATAAGGACGGTCTGCTGCTGGTCAAGAACGAGAAGTGGTGGGGCAACGCGCCCAAGACGCCGCGAATCGTGGTGTGGGACCGGCATTCCGACCTGAAGTCGAAGGTGTCGGACAAGTCGATCGGCGTGCTGGACGTGGGCGCGGGCTCGCTGGGCGATGTCAGCCTGAGCGGCTTCACCAAGCAGAACCTGCCCGGTCGCGGCGTCGAGCAGTTGGTGCTGGGTACCGGCGGCGTGTTCGGTGCGGCCGACGCGCGCCGCGCGTTCGCGCTGTGCGTGCCGCGCCAGGCGCTGTTCGACAAGTTCGGGCATCCCGACTACGACGTGAAGCTCGGGTTGGGTGCCGGACCGCTGAATTCGCGGACCGTGCCGCAGGATTCGGTGTACTACCCGTCCATCTCCGGTGCCGGTGACAAGTACAAGGGCGGTGACGCGACGGCGTCGCAGGCCGCGTCGTCCTCGGGCATCCAGAACCAGACCGTCCGCATCGGCTACGTGAAGCCCGACGAGCGGCGTGCCGCCACCGTCGCGGCCATCGCGGCTGCCTGCAAGGCCGCCGGGATCACCGTGATCGACGCGGGCGCACCGGATTTCACGGCCTCGCAGCTCACCGAGGGCAAGGTGGACGCCGTACTGGGCGGCACCGCGGGCATGCCCGGCCCCTCGGGCACGCTCTCGGCGACCGACGCCATCGCCTCGCTGCGCACCGGCGCGGGCCTGAATTTCGGGCGTTTCGGCAACGGCCGCTACGATGCCATCGCGGATCAGCTTGCGGCCGAGGACAACTCCGCCACGGTGCTGAATCTGCTGAACGAGCAGGAGAACCTGCTCTGGAGCGATATGCCCTCGATTCCGCTGTTCGCCGGACCGCGCACCATCGGGTTCGGGGACGGCATGGAGAACGGGATCGCCAGCCCCACCCGGGCGGGCGCGGGCTGGAACATGGATCGCTGGGTGCTGAAACGGTGAACGCCAATGACGGCGTGGTGAATGAGGAGCGGGTGCGGATGAGCAAGCACGAGATGGTGGAGACGGCCGAGGTGGCGGGCGTGCGGGCGGCGCGGGCCGCGGACGCGGTGCAGCGGCTGACCCGCTGGCACGACGATTTCCCCACCGAGGGTGTGCGTTTCGCGGATCTGACGCCGGTCTTCGCCGACTCGGAGGGTTTCCGCGCGGTGCTGGACAGCTTCGCGGCGTGCAGGAAGAAGCAGTTGTCGCGCCCCACCTCGTGGCGAATCTGCCGCGCCGCCTCCAGGAACGGCTGCGACTCGATATCGCCGACGGTGCCA
>NZ_JBSGBY010000631.1:0-4707 GCF_053601505.1 Nocardia sp. NPDC004722 | reverse complement strand
CCCCGGGCCACCCGGAGTACCGCCACACCGACCACGTCGAGATCACCACCGGCCCGCTGGGTCAGGGTCTGGCCTCGGCGGTCGGCATGTCGATGGCGTCGCGGCGTGAGCGTGGCCTGTTCGATCCCGCGGCGGCGCAGGGCGAGTCGGCGTTCGACCACTTCATCTACGTGATCGCCTCCGACGGCGACCTGGAGGAGGGCGTCACCTCCGAGGCGTCCTCGCTGGCGGGCACCCAGCAGCTGGGCAACCTGATCGTCTTCTACGACGACAACCGCATCTCCATCGAGGACGACACCCGCATCGCCTTCACCGAGGACGTCGCCGCGCGCTACCGCGCCTACGGCTGGCACGTGCAGACCGTCGAGGGCGGCGAGAACGTGACGGCCATCGAGGCGGCCATCGCCGAGGCGCAGTCGGTCACCGACAAGCCCTCGATCGTGCTGCTGCGCACCATCATCGGCTACCCGGCCCCGAAGAAGATGAACACCGGCGCCGCGCACGGTGCCGCCCTGGGCGCGGAGGAGGTCGCGGCCACCAAGACGATCCTGGGCTTCGACCCGGACAAGAGCTTCGAGGTCGACTCGGCGGTCATCGCGCACTCGCGCGGCAATGTCGCCGATCGCGCCAAGTCGGCGCGCGCGGCCTGGCAGGAGCAGTTCGACGCGTGGGCCGCCGCCAACCCGGACAACAAGGCGCTCTTCGATCGCCTGCAGACCCGCGCGCTGCCCGAGGGCTGGACCGACACCCTGCCGCAGCACGAGGCCGGTAAGGCGATGGCCACCCGTAAGGCGTCCGGTGCGGTGCTCGCGGCGCTGGCCCCGGTGCTGCCGGAGCTGTGGGGCGGTTCGGCCGACCTCGCCGAGTCCAACAACACCACCATGCCGGGCGCGGCGTCCTTCGGCCCGGAGTCCATCTCCACCAGCCATTGGAGCGCCAACCCGTACGGCCGGACTCTGCACTTCGGTGTGCGTGAGCACGCGATGGGCTCGATCCTCAACGGCATCGCGCTGCACGGACCGACTCGTCCGTACGGTGGCACCTTCCTGGTGTTCTCCGACTACATGCGTCCGGCCGTGCGCCTGGCCGCGCTCATGCGCACCCCGGTCACCTACGTGTGGACCCACGACTCCATCGGCCTGGGCGAGGACGGCCCGACGCACCAGCCGATCGAGCACCTGGCCGCGCTGCGCGCCATCCCGGGCCTCAACGTGGTCCGCCCCGGCGACGCCAACGAGACCACCTACGCCTGGCGCACCATCCTGGAACGCGATAGCGCCGAACGGCATTCGCACTTCCTGGTCTCGGAGGCCCCGCACCAGGACGGCCCGTCCGCGCTCGCGCTGACCCGCCAGGACCTGCCGATCCAGGAGGGCACCAGCTACGAGGGCGTCCGCAAGGGCGGCTACATCCTGGCCGAATCCTCCACCGGCACACCGCAGGTAATCCTCATCGCGACCGGTTCGGAACTGCAGCTCGCGGTGGATGCCCGCGCTACGCTCGAGGCACAGGGCATCGGCACCCGCGTGGTGTCCATGCCGTGTGTGGAGTGGTTCGACGCGCAGGAGCAGTCCTACCGCGACGAGGTGCTGCCGCCGTCGGTGCGGGCGCGAGTCACCGTCGAGGCCGGTATCGCCATGCCGTGGCACCGTTTCACCGGTGACGCCGGTGAGAACGTGTCGATCGAGCACTTCGGTGCCTCGGCCGATTTCAAGACCCTGTTCCGCGAGTTCGGCATCACCGCCGACGCCGTCGTCGCCGCTGCCACCCGCTCGCTTGCCAAGGTGAAGGGATAGTTTCATGACCCAGAACACGAACACCGCGGCCCTGTCGGCCGCCGGAGTTTCGGTGTGGCTGGACGATCTGTCGCGTGATCGCATCAAGTCCGGAAATCTGAAGGGCCTGATCGATTCCCGCAATGTCGTCGGCGTCACCACCAACCCGACCATCTTCCAGGGCGCGCTGTCCAAGGGCCACGCCTACGACGAGCAGGTCAACGAGCTGGCCGCGCGCGGCGCGGATGTCGATTCGGCGATCCGCACCATCACCACCGATGACGTGCGCGCCGCTTGCGACGTGTTCGCCGACGTGTTCGCCGCCTCCAAGGGCGTCGACGGCCGCGTCTCCATCGAGGTCGATCCGCGGCTGGCCTTCGATACCGACGGCACGGTGGCGCAGGCCATCGAGCTGTGGAAGATCGTGGACCGGCCCAACCTGCTGATCAAGATCCCGGCGACGGAGGCGGGCCTGCCCGCCATCACCCGGGTGATCTCGGAGGGCATCAGCGTGAACGTGACGCTGATCTTCTCGGTGCAGCGCTACGTCTCGGTGATGGGCGCCTACCTCGACGGCCTGCGCAACGCGCACACCGCCGGGCACGACATCGCCAAGATCCATTCCGTCGCTTCGTTCTTCGTCTCCCGTGTGGACACCGAGATCGACAAGCGGCTGGAGGCGATCGGCACCCCGGAGGCGCTGGCGCTGCGCGGCAAGGCCGGAATCGCCAACGCGCGCTTGGCGTATGCCGCCTACGAGGACATCTTCACCGGCGCCGGTAAGCACAACGACCTGTACTCGAAGCTGGCCGGGCAGGGCGGCAACCTGCAGCGGCCGCTGTGGGCGTCGACGGGTGTGAAGAACCCCGAGTACCCCGACACCATGTACATCACGCAGCTGGTGGGCCCGAACACGGTCAACACGCTGCCGGAGAAGACCCTCGAGGCCTTCGCCGATCACGGTGTGCTGGAAGGCAATCGCCTCGCCGGGCTGGCCGCCGAGGCGCAGCAGGTGTTCGACGATCTGGTCGCGGCCGGGATCGATCTGACCGATGTGTTCGGTGTCCTCGAGACCGAGGGTGTCGACAAGTTCGTCGGCTCCTGGGAGGAACTGCTCGTGGCCACCACCGAAAAGCTGCAGGTGGCGGGAGGAAACTGACGGTGGCAGGCGCAGCGACGACGGTCGCGGGGCAGAACCCGTTGCGCGATGGGCGCGACAGCCGGGTTCCACGCATCGCTGGACCGTGCAACGTGGTGATATTCGGCGTGACCGGTGACCTGTCGCGGCGCAAGGTGCTGCCGGCCATCTACGACCTGGCGAACCGGGGGCTGCTGCCCCCGGGCTTCTCCCTGGTCGGGTTCGCACGCCGGGACTGGACCGACGAGGACTTCGCGAAACTGGTCCATGACTCGGTGACGGCGTCCTCGCGCACTCCCTTCCGGGAGGAGGTCTGGCAGCAACTCAAGGAAGGTCTTCGCTTCGTGCACGGCACGTTCGAGGACGACGAGGCCTTCAACAAGCTGGCCACCACCCTCAAGGATCTGGACCGGGATCGCGGGACGGGCGGCAATACCGCCTTCTACCTGTCGATTCCGCCCAGCGACTTCCCCATCGTGCTGGAGCAGCTGTCCAAGAACGGGCTGGCCAAGCCGACGGATTCGCCCGCGGGGCAGCCGGATCCGTGGCGGCGGGTGGTGATCGAGAAGCCCTTCGGTCACGACCTGGAGAGCGCGCAGGCGCTCAATTCGCTGGTGAACACGGTGTTCCCGGAGCGGTCGGTGTTCCGCATCGACCACTACCTGGGCAAGGAGACGGTGCAGAACATTCTGGCGCTGCGCTTCGCCAACCAGCTGTGGGATCCGATCTGGAACGCCAACTATGTCGACCATGTCCAGATCACCATGGCCGAGGACATCGGCTTGGGCGGTCGCGCGGGCTATTACGACGGCATCGGCGCGGCGCGCGACGTCATCCAGAACCACCTGTTGCAGCTGCTCGCGCTGACCGCCATGGAAGAGCCCGTGAGCTTCCAGCCCAAGCAGTTGCAGATCGAGAAGATCAAGGTGCTCTCGGCCACCAAACTCGTTGCGCCCCTGGACGAGACGACGGCGCGCGGGCAGTACACCGCGGGCTGGCAAGGTAGTGAGCCGGTGGTGGGCCTGTTGCAGGAGGAGGGTTTCGACCCCAACTCCCGCACCGAGACCTACGCCGCGATCACCCTGGCCGTGGAGACCCGGCGCTGGGCGGGTGTGCCGTTCTATCTGCGCACCGGAAAACGCCTGGGCCGCCGCGTCACCGAGATCGCGGTGGTGTTCAAGCGCGCCCCGCACCTGCCCTTCGATCAGACCATGACCGAGGAGCTCGGGCAGAACGCGCTGGTCGTGCGGGTGCAGCCGGATGAGGGCATCACCATGCGGTTCGGGTCCAAGGTGCCCGGGTCGTCGATGGAGGTGCGCGACGTGAACATGGACTTCAGCTACGGCGAGGCGTTCACCGAGGACTCCCCCGAGGCTTACGAGCGGCTCATCCTGGATGTGCTGCTCGGGGTGCCGTCGCTGTTCCCGGTCAACGAGGAAGTCGAATTGTCCTGGCGCATTCTCGATCCCGCGCTGGCGCATTGGGCCGAGACCGGTAAACCCGACCCGTACGAGGCCGGTGGCTGGGGTCCGGATTCGGCGGACGAGATGCTCGCGCGCAGCGGGCGGGAATGGCGGCGACCGTGATCATCGACATGCCCGACACCGACACCCGCGAGGTGTCGAAACGTCTTGTGCAGCTGCGGGAATCCAATGGCGTGGTGACCATGGGGCGGGTGCTCACCCTGGTGGTGTGCACCCTGGACTCCTCCGAGGCCGAGGACGCCATCGACGCCGCCAACGACGCCAGCCGCGAGCACCCCTGCCGGGTGATAGTGCTGGCGCGCGGTGACCG
>NZ_JBSGBY010000630.1:0-4707 GCF_053601505.1 Nocardia sp. NPDC004722 | reverse complement strand
GGGCTTGGCACAAGGCCGGGCCTCGGGCGAGGCCAAGGCGCTGCTGACGATACTTCGGAGTCGAGGGATCAGCGTGGATGAATGGCATCGTCTCCTCGAAAGGCCGTGCACCCGACAGGCTCTCGTCGGCCAGGTCGGCCAGCAGCTGGGCGTACTTGAAGGAGTCGGTGATGCCCCACCCGGTGAACGGGTCCTTGTGGTATCCGGCGTCGCCGACCAGCGCCCAGCCCGGGCCGAAGGACTGGCGGCGGTAGTTGTCGGGGTAGAGCATGGGCCGGAACGGTTCCACCCGCTTGCCCGTATCCCGCAGGCGCGCACCGAGTTCCGGATCGATCTGATCCACGATCTCCTGCACACCGGCGTCCGGATCGGTGCGGAACTCCCGGAAGCGGTCCCGCTTGCGCATGACGGCGACCAGGTACTGGTCGTCGTTGGTCGGCCAGGCCGCGAACTGCTGCTCGCCGAAACCGGTGCGGTGGTTCATGCCCCAGTCCAGGCCCTCGTAGTAGGAGTAGTAGACGAAACACGCGGCCGCCGAACCCTCGTAGACCTGCGCGCCCACCTCCTTGGCCACGATCGAATTCGCGCCGTCCGCACCGACGGTGAAGCGCGCCCGGAACTCCTGCTCCGGCCCGTCGCCGACCCGGCCGCGGATGCCCGCCACGCGGTCGCCGTCGCGCAGCAGCCCGGTCACGGTGAAGCCCTCGATCACCTCGACGCCCGACTCACCGGCAGCGTCCACCAGGATCTTGTCCAGCACGGTGCGGCGCGGGCAGTACACCGCGTCGATACCGTCGTCGGACGGGTCGGCCATGCCGCGGATGTCGATGTCGGTGTAGGTGAAGTTCAGGTGCCGCACCGGCGGGCAACCGGTCGCCACCACCCGGTCGAGCAGACCCCAGGTCTTCAGCAGGCTCAGTCCGGCCTGGTGAATGTAGTGCGTGGAGGGAGTGTCGCTGGGG
Organism: Nocardia sp. NPDC004722; assembly: GCF_053601505.1. Taxonomy (NCBI): domain Bacteria; kingdom Bacillati; phylum Actinomycetota; class Actinomycetes; order Mycobacteriales; family Nocardiaceae; genus Nocardia; species Nocardia sp. NPDC004722. Next base: position 3,745 of record NZ_JBSGBY010000630.1, on the reverse strand, counting down.
AACTGGGCGCGGTCCACCGCCAGCACCCGATAACCCTTGCGCGCCAGCAACATGGCCAGCGGGGAACCCGAAACACGGGTACCGACAACGATGACGTTGTACATGCTCAATTCACTTTCGGTTCGTCGAGTAGAGGAGATCGATATCGGCCGAATAGGTTTCCGCGATGGCCGCGCGGCGCAATTTCAGCGACGAGGTCAGTAGTCCATTGGCCACGGTGAAATCGCCTGCCACAATCCGGAATTCGCGAATGGATTCCGGGCGGGACACGAGAGAATTCGCGTCGTCGACGGCCACCTGAACGGCGGTCGCCGGATCCTGGTCCGGGTGCTCGAGTTTCCAGGCCGCCGCGCGCTCCGCGTCGAGGGTGATCAGCGCGGTGACGAAGGAGCGCCCCTCCCCCACCACCATGCAGTTGCTGACCAGGGGATGCAGTCGCACCCGATCCTCGAGCGGGGCGGGCGCGACGTTCTTGCCGCCGGAGGTCACCAGGATCTCCTTCTTACGGCCCGTGATCCGCAGATAGCCGTCCTCGAGGACGCCGATGTCCCCGGTGTGCAGCCAGCCGTCCGCGTCCACCGGCCGCTGGTCGGCGGCCGCACCCCAGTAGCCGGGCGACACGTGCGGGCCGCTGATCAGCACTTCACCGTCGGCCGCGATGCCGACGGAGGTTCCGGGAATCGGCTTGCCGACGGTGCCGAGCCGGTTGGTCTCCGGCGCGCTGACCGTCACCGCGGTCGCCGCCTCGGTCAGGCCGTAGCAGTTGAGGATGATCGTGCCGAAGCCCGCGTAGAACCCGGCGGTCGAATCGTCCAGGGACGCACCGCCGGAGATCACGTAGCGCAGCCGCCCGCCCAGCGCGGCCGCCACCGGATCCGCGCAGGCCACCGGCTCGTCGCCGTGCTGCAACCGGAGCAGGCCGGTGACTACGGCGTCCTGTTCGGCTTCCTCGGTCAACAGCGAACGGCAGTGCTTGCGAATCTTCTCCAGCGCGTAGGGAATCAGCGACAGGAAGGTCGGCCGCAGCCGTGCCAGCGCCGGCACCAGCTCCGGAATACCCGGCAGCAGATGGGTTCTCGCGCCGCCGTACAGGCAGGCGAACAGCATGGTCTGCCCGAAGACGTGCGACAGCGGCAGCGCCAGCGCGGTGACGCCGTCGAAGAGCTCCCCGGTCTGGCGGACGGTGTTGGCCGACGACACGTACATATTGCGGTGCGTGATCATGCAGCCCTTGGACACTCCGGTGGTGCCGCTGGTGTAGACGAGCATGGCCAGGTCGTCGGCGCGCACCGGCGCGATGTACTCGTCCAGGTCGGCGCGCACCGGCCCGTGCGCCCAGGCGCTCACCTCGTCGAAGGTCCACACCTCGCCCGCACCCGCGGCACGCAGCCGCTGCGCGTCGTCGGTGTTCTCCGCTGCGGCATGCGTACTGCCGCTATCGGAGAGGATGTGCTCGATCTGGGTCGGCGAGGAGGTCGGATACACCGGCACCACGACCGCGCCGATCGCCAGCACCGCGCAGTCCAGCACCGCCCATGCCAGACCGGTCCGGCCGAGCACGGCCACCCGGTCCCCGGCGGCGACCTGCCGCTCCAACAGGGCGGAGGCCACCGCGCGCACCTGGCGGTCCAGTTCCGCGCAGGTCAGGGGCGCGCCCTCACCGTCGGCGAGGGTCTCCCGATCGGGATGCCGGGCCGCCGCCGAGGCGACCATGTCGTACAGGGAGGCCGAGGCGGCCGGTTCGACACCGTCGCCGGTGTCGGATCGCGCGGCGACCGGCGTCGCGGCAGTACCGGACCCGGCGTTCGTGACAGGCGTGTTCTTGATGACAGGCGCAGTACTCACGAACTGAATTCTGCTGGGCCACAATCATTCTCATCGCGACCCGACCGGCTTTCCTACCGCGCGAAAGTCATTGCCTATCGAATCGCCGCCACCGAAACCGGGCCGGGATCATCGAGTGGTGCGGGATCCGCGGAATCGATGCAATCCAGGAAAGCCTCCACCGCCGGATTGGTTTCCTCGGCCCGCCACACCGCGTACAAGTCCAGCGTCGGCACGGGATCGAGGAGTTTGACCGCCACCGAATTACTACCCGGCGCACCCATACCCATCGAGATCGCCCGCGGCAGCGACGCGAACCCGACCAGCGGCCGCACCGACACCATGTGCGCCGTCGCACCCGGATCGTCGGCGTGATGAGCCACATTCAGCGAGATGCGGGCCTGCGCCGCGCTGCGGAAGATGGTGTCGTACATGGCCGGACACTGCTCGCGGGCGAACAGCACACAGTCCTGGCCCTGCAGTTCCGCGAACGGCACCCCGGGCCGGTCGGCCCAGCGGTGGCGACGGCCGACCACGGCGACGAGCGGCACCCGGTGCAGTAGTCGCCGATAACGGAACTCGACGGTGCTGGGGTGGCCGTACACCAGGGCGATGTCGAGGGATCCGTCCGACAGCGCCGCCAACTGCGGTCCCGTGCGCTTCTCCCACATCGAGACCACGATGTCGGGTCGGCGTTCGGTCATCCGCAGCAGGGCTTCCGGCAGCACGTGCCGGCTCGCGGGCAGGTTGTATCCGATGGTGAGGGTGCCCGCGCGACCCTCCGCGGTGGCCTTGGCCGCACGCGCGGCCCGGTCCATCTGGGCGACGATCTGACGGGCCTGTGCTTCGAACTCGCGTCCGGCGGCGGTGAGCCGGACCTCGTGCGAATTCCTGGCCACCAACTGGACTCCGAGCGACTTCTCCAGTTTCTGGAGTTGAGCGCTCAAACTGGGCTGGGTGAGATGAAGGCGCTGCGCTGCGCGGCCGAAGTGCAACTCTTCGGCAATCGTAATGAACGAGACCAGATGTCGGAATTCCATGACGCGGCTCCTCCCGAGCACTCGCTACGGTAGCCCCGGCAGGTAACCGGTGATGAATCAGATCCGCACATCCGCCACCCATGCGGTTACCTGCCAGTGAATCTCCCTTGTGATTCTGCTCTCCGTGGAACAATCCCGCGCCCCCGCTCGTTGTCATGCTGGCGGGGTTGCGAAAAATCAGCACGACAACGGCAGGCCCGTTGTGCCACCATATGTTTCACCGAAGATCAGCCGACCGTTTCCCGGTCGTGACCAGCAGGAAGGAGGAGACGGCAATGAATCCGACGGTCCCCGAACAGCATCCGAGTTCGATGGGACGGCGCACCCTACTCGTGCGCCTCAGCAAGCGCGGCCTGCGCGGCGATGACCGGTCCATCGGCCGTCTCCAGGCCCGCGCGTAAGCCCTGCCACTTCTCCTTTCTGTTCGATTCCCTTCACGAAACATGGTGACCCCCATGCTGTTCCGTCATGCCGAAGACCCGGAGATAACCACCGACAACTGGATACACGCCGGAGTGCTGCTGCTCAACGCCTCCTACGAGGCGCTGACCACGATCCGTGCCGATCGCGCCGTGGTGCTGCTGCTCAGCGGCGCCGCGCAGACCGTCACCGAGCGTGAGCCGCACTTCCCGATCCGCTCGAAGCATGTGGAGCTGGTGCTGCCGGAGACCATCCGGCTCGAGCGCTACATCTACCTCGAGCACCGGATCCTCGTGCACGACGACAACAGCCGCGCCACCCTGCCCGCGATCCTGCGCCGTGACCGCTACCGCTGCGGTTACTGCAACGGCTGGGCTCGCACCGTCGACCACATCCGCCCGCGTTCGCGGGGTGGGCCCAATACCTGGGCCAACCTCATCGCCGCGTGCGGTCCCTGCAAT
>NZ_JBSGBY010000629.1:0-4712 GCF_053601505.1 Nocardia sp. NPDC004722 | reverse complement strand
CTCGACGACTTCGCCTTGGGCACGACCGCGCTCACCGTCCAGAGCCTGGTGTATCTGACGCGGGAGGGGTATCTGCACGACAAGCCCGTCTCGGGCTCGGTGCAGCTGACCCTGGCGGGCACCGAGATCGCACTGCCGATTCTGGTGCGGGACACCACGACCGGCGAGGAGAGCTTCATCCCCCACGTCGCCTGGTCCGTCAGCACCGGCGCGTAATTCGCCGCCCGCGAACGGCTTTCGAACCGAAGCACCCCAGAACCGAAAAACCCCGGTGACCGAGTCACCGGGGTTCTTTCGTCTTCGAGGCCGTTTCGGCCTAGTGGTCGAGCTCGCGCGCGACGCCGCGCACCACTTCGGCGATGCGCTGAGACATCTTGCGGTCCGGGTACTTTCCGCGCCGCAGATCCGGCTGGACCTTGGTTTCCAGCAGCGTGATCATGTCCTCGATGAGGCCGTGCAGCTCTTCGGGTTCCTTGCGGTTGACGGGGGCGTCGTTGCGGCCGCCGCGGCGGTCCCCGCGCTCACCCCGGCCGCCGCGTTCACCGCGCTCGTCGCGCAGGGAGGGCGGGGTCTCCAGGAGCTTCAGCGAAAGCGCCTGCGGGCCACGGCGTCCCGCGGCCATTCCGAATTCCACTCGCTGTCCCGGCTTGAGCGCCTCGACACCATCGGGCAGCGCCGACGATCGAACATAGACGTCCTCACCCTCATCCTGGGAAAGGAAGCCGAAGCCCTTTTCGACGTCGTACCACTTCACCTTGCCGGTCGGCACTGCGCTCACCCGTTCGTCATTCAAGCCCGGGCTGGCCGGGCACAAGTAGTGGCCACGGGTGCGCGCACCCGCAACCTTTCCGTTTGCGAAAAGAACGCGCCCCACACAGCTATGCAGGACGCGATAGTCCCCGAGTCTACCCCGGTGTGAATAGCGCGAGCACATCAGTTTTACGGTCTGGAGGTGTCCGACACCTCTTCGAAGCAGACGCCGCGCGGTTCGGCGAGCTGGCTGCTCTATATCGCCTTGGGCCTGTTCGCGATTGGATTGCTGGCTGTTGTCGCAATCTTCGGCGTCGCCGGGCTGACCGATGCCAAGCCGGGGCTGTGGCTGTACCTGCTCGCCATGTGCGCGCCGCTCGGGTTCCTGCTCGCGATCGTGTTCGCGCTGCTGTCGGGCCGGCGGTCGCGCTAGCCGACGGCGTCCGGGAAGCGACCGGCCGACACCGGGAATGCCCCGTTCGTTACCCGAGCATGCCTGTGATCTTCGTCACATAACGAGAAGGTCACAGAGCGGTGACAGACCCCTATCGGCGGAGACTCGCCGTGACCACCTGCGCAGAAGCCATCCGGAACCCCTTGCGCCGGTTAGCGACCCGGACAGACACGACGGTTACCAAATGGAGACTTTTCGCGGGAGTCGCCGTAATGTTCTCCGGGCCGGGTCAGCCCGGCGCCACCGGCCCGCCGCACCGAACTTCGCCCCGCGGGTACGGACCCCCAACTGGAATCAGGGGCGAAGACGAGGAACAGCGCACATCAGTGCGCCGGGCCGGACGACCTCTCAGTTCGACCCCGGTAGTCAACCTCGAAGGCGCGTACGAGAGGAAAGACCCGAAAATGAGTGGACGCCATCGCAAGCCGACCAATACCGGCCGCACCGTCGCCAAGGTTGCCCTGACGGGCATCGCCCTCGGCGGCGCCGGAGTGGCCATGGCTGGTAACGCCAGCGCGGCACCCGACTCCGACTGGGATCGCCTCGCACAGTGCGAAGCCGGCGGCAACTGGGGCATCAACACCGGCAACGGTTTCCAGGGTGGGCTGCAGTTCTCGCCCAGCACCTGGAACGCGGCCGGCGGCGGCGAGTACGCCCCCACCGCCAACCAGGCCACCCGTGAGCAGCAGATCGCGGTCGCCGAGAAGGTGCTCGCCACGCAGGGCTGGGGCGCCTGGCCCTCCTGCTCCTCGAGCCTCGGCCTCACCAGCGGCTCCACCCCGCGCAGCGCCCCCGCGCCCGCCGCCTCCGAAACCCCGCAGTGGGCCCCGCAGCAGCAGGCCGGCCCCGGCGGCGGTGCCAACGGCACCCAGGAAGTCTTCCAGGCCGTCGACCGCGCCATCGCGGTCGCCCAGTCGCAGGGCATCAACATCCCCCAGCCCGCCCTGGACTTCCTCAACGCCACCAAGGCCAACAACAACCTCGATCCGACGATCGTGAACTTCTTCGAGGCGAACAAGGGCCTGCTGCCCCAGTAGCATCCACGTTCCCTCCCCATGAATGCCCCGCGTCAACGTTGACGCGGGGCATTCGTGATTTTCGGTAGCCGACGGAACGCCGTGCCACGGGCAAACTTCCGGGTGCCGGACGCGGCGGTCTTGATGGGCTCATGCCAGAATGAGCGACGTGGTGAACAAATCGAACAAACCCTATGTCGACAATGGCTGGCCGGAGATGGCCAATGGCGATCACGCGGTCACCGAGCTCTCGTCGACCCGCTCCGGCGGTCTGTCCCCGTACGGCGAGGACACCGAGTTCCCGCTTCCGGTCGATCAGCTGCCCTACGTGCACCCGCACACCGTCATCAACCGCTGATCCGACGCACGACCGACAACCATGCGGTTAACGGCGCTCGTTCCCGGGCGGCCGCCGCGCATTCGACTCCAGGCACCGTTGCCCGTCGGGGCACCGTCGCCCGCCTGGTCTCCGCGGCGGCCGCACCACTGTCTGTCACGGATCGGGTGAAGTGACCGAAACCAAATCCACTTCGGCGGCCGCGCGCGCCGATCTGACTCTGGCCGAATGGCTTTCCAAGCGCTCCGACGAGGATCTCGTCACGCTGCTGGAGCTGCGGCCCGATCTGGCCGTCCCGCTGCCCGCCTCGATGGCGGTGCTGGCCGCGCGCACCGAACAGCGCGCCTCGGTGCTGCGGGCCGCGGACGAGCTCGACACCCTCGATCTCGCGATCATCGAAACCCTGGTGGTGCAGGGCGCCGCGGACGGCCGGCACGGCGCGCCGCTGCCCGCCAAGACGCTGCGCAAACTGCTGTCGGATCGCGTCCCGGCCGCGACCGTCAATGCCGCGCTACAGAAACTGCGCACCCTCGCCCTGGTCTGGGGTCCGGATACCGGCCTGCGGCTGAGCCCCGCCGCCCAGGAAGCGCTGCCGTGGCCGCTGGGCAGCACCACCGAGTTGCCGGACGCGCTCACCGAACCCGAAATCACCGCCGCGCTGGCCGAATCCACGCCGCAGGAGCGGGCCCTGCTGGACAAGCTGGCCACCACCGGCCCGCGCGGCCGCACCCGCGATGCCGCGCCCGGCACCGCCGACGACCGCCCCGTGCAGCGGCTGCTGTCGCGTCGGCTGCTGAACTGGATCGACGAGGAGACCGTCGAATTGCCGGTGGCGGTGGGCCAGTTGCTGCGCAACGAGCCGGTCACCGATCCGCATGCACTCACTCCCCCGCGCCCCGACACCACCAAGCACTCCCCCGCCGACATCAACGCCGCGGCCGCGGGCGAGGTGGGAGAGCTGTTGCGGCACAGCGCCTCCGTGCTCGAGGTGCTGGCCCGGGTGCCCGCCCCGGTGCTGCGCTCGGGCGGCCTCGGGGTGCGTGAGCTGCGCCGCGTCGCCAAACAGACCGGTATCGACGAGACCCGGCTGGGCCTGCTCGCCGAGATCCTGGTCGCGGCACGGCTGCTCGACAAGGGCACCCCCGAACCCGCGCCCGAGGGCGACGGCACCGACGACTACTGGACCCCCACCACCACCTCCGACGCCTGGCTCGCCGTGGTGCCGCCGCGCCGCTGGGTGGTGCTCGCACAGGCGTGGCTGGAATTGGACCGGTTCCCGTGGATGATCGGCCTGCGCGACGCCAATGACAAGCCCCTGGCCGCCCTCTCCGCGGGACTGCGCACCGTGCACGCCGTCCGCGATCGGCACGCCATCCTGGAACTGCTCGCCGAATTCCCGCCCGGCACCGAGGTTTCCGCCGTCGACCTGGGGCGGGTGCTGGCCTGGCGGCAACCCCGCCGACGGCGGCACTACCGGCGCGAAGCGGTGGAAAGCACGCTCGCGGAGGCGGAGACGCTGGGCCTGGTCGCGCGCGGCGCGGTGACCTCGGCGGGCCGGGCCCTGCTGCACGGCAGCCCCGAGGACGCCGAGGCCGAGATGGCGCTCGCGCTGCCGGAGCCGGTGGACCACGTGCTGGTGCAGGCCGATCTGACCGTCATCGCGCCCGGGCCGCTCGTCCCGGAGCTGCGGGATCGCATCGAGCTGGTCTCCGATATCGAATCGGCCGGCGCCGCAACGGTGTACCGGGTCAGCGAGCTGTCGGTGCGCCGCGCCCTGGACGCCGGGGCCACGGCCGCGGAACTGCACAATCTGTTCCTCACCCATTCCCGCACCCCGGTCCCGCAGTCGCTGTCGTATCTCATCGACGATGTGGCCCGCCGCCACGGCCGCCTGCGCGCGGGCATGGCACAGAGTTTCGTGCGCAGCGAGGATCCGGCACTGCTGGCCGAGGTGCTGGCCGCACCGGTGGCCGGGGAACTCGCGCTGCGCGCGGTCGCACCGACGGTCGCCATCTCCCAGGCGTCGCTGGGCGAGGTGCTGGAACGCCTGCGCGCGGCCGGGTTCAGCCCGGCGGGCGAGGACTCCTCCGGCGCCATCGTGGACCTGCGCCCGCGCGGTGCCCGGCTGCCCGCCCGCCCGCAGCAGCGCTCGGCC
>NZ_JBSGBY010000628.1:0-4718 GCF_053601505.1 Nocardia sp. NPDC004722 | reverse complement strand
GCCGCCGTAGTATGATCTGCTAGACCCCAACTCAATTCGCGTCCGTCCAGAATTCTGGACGGACGCGATTCTCGTTCAGTCGAACCATTCGGGGTCGCCTGCTGCGATGAGTTTGCGGAGGGTGGCGGGGTTTTGGAAGGCTTCGTGGAGGAGTTGGCCGAGGCGGCGGAGGGCTTCGGGGTCTTGGCCGTAGGCGACGAAGGTTCCGGCCTCGGGGTCGTAGTTGAGGCGTTCGGCGAAGCCGGGCTCCTGGGTTGCTACGGCGGAGCGGGCTACTCCGGCCCAGCCGTAACCGTTTCCGTCGTAACCGAATTCGGCGAAAACCGGTTCGGCGGCCAGCATGTGGTTGTCCGACAACAGCAGGCAGAAATGGCCTGGTTTGTGGTCGTACTCGAAGAAGACGAGCGGGGCGAAGGTCTCGCGGTCGGTCACAATGATGACCTTAGCGAGACCCTCCGACACCGTCAGTTCGGTTCGACCTCGGCGAAATCGCTGATCCAGCGGTGCTCGCCCCGAGGGCTGTTCGGCTCACCGGGACGGGTGACCCCGATGGCCTGCCAGCCCGCTGCCGCGGCGGCGTCCACCTCGTCCGGATGATCGGAGAGGAACAGGATCTGTTCGGGCGGAACGCCGATGGCGCTGGCGATCTTCTCGTACGAGGCGGCCTCGCGCTTCGGCCCCGCGGTCGACAGGTCGAAATGACCGCTGATGAGCGGGGACAGGTCACCGCCGCGGGCGAAGGCGAACCAATCCTTCTGATTGCGCACCGAACCCGAGGAGTAGATGTACAGCTCGAGTCCGGCGTCGCGCCAGGCTCGCAGGACCGGGGGCACGTCCGGGAAGAACTCGCCGTGCAGCGCGCCGCTGCGGAACCCCTCGGCGCAGATGATGCCCTGCGCCGCCTTGAGGGGTTCGGACTTCACGTCGGTGTTGAGCCAGTTGATCAGGATGTCGGCGACGCGGGCGGCGTCGGCGTCGGGCTCTGCGGCCTGCGCGCGGGTGGCGGCGATGATGGGATCCGCTGCGCCGCCCTGGTTCTCGGCGAGCCAGCCCGGCAGCCGGTCACGGGTGTAGCCGTAAAGCTCCTCCCGCACCGAACTGGTCGGGCTGGTGGTCCCCTCGATGTCGAGTACGACCGTGGTGATCATGCCGGGGCCAGCAGCTCGTCGAGGGTCGGGAAGCCGCCGGAGATCTTGTCGCCGGTGAAATCGCCGATCCAGCCGTCCTCCTCCTCGAAGAACCGCACGGCCACGAACTCCGGCCGGGTGCCCATGTCGAACCAGTGCAGCGTGCCCGCCGGCACAGACACCAGATCGCCCGCCGTGCAGACGGTCGCGAGCACCTCATCGCCCAGGTGCAGGTAGAAGCAGCCCGCCCCGGCCGCGAAGAAGCGGACCTCGTCCTCGGCGTGGCGGTGCTCGTCGAGGAACTTGGTGCGCGCGGCCACCGCCTTGGCGGGCCACTCCGGGTCGGCGTCGTCGGGGTGGATGCGGGCCACGTCGATGAACTTGTAGCGGCCGTCGGCATTCAATTCGTCGATGCGCGACTGGTATTCGGCCAGCAGCTCCTCGGTGGTGGTCGCGGCGCTGAAGCCCTCGAGCAGCGGCCAGCGCTCGAAGGTGATGCCACGCTTGCCGAGTTCGGCGGCGATCACCGCGTCATCGGAGGTGCGCAGGACGACATCACCGGCGTCCTTGTCGGACATGATCTGCAGAAGAGTCATAGGAGGATCCTTTCTCGGATCTAATTGTCGCGCACCGGAATCTCACGGTGTCCGGTCAAAGTGGTCAGCTCGCACATGGCCTCGAGGCATTCGGCCCGGTCCCGCGCCTGCGCCAGGGTCGCACCCCAGGCGGTGATGCCGTGCCCGGCGATGAACAGCACGGGCGGGGCGTCGGGATGCTCGGTCAGATACTTTTCGATATCCACGCCGATCTGCGGCACATCGGCGTGATTGGGGAACACCGGGATATCGATGACGTCCGGACGGGCCGAACCGAGCCCCTTGATCAGCTCGTACCCCGCGAAACGTGCGGTGGTGACACTGGATCCGGCGGTCGTGATCGAGGCGGCCGTCGCGTGCGGCGGGTGCACGTGCACCACCGCGTCCGCGCCGCGTGTGCGGTACACGGCCGTGTGAATGGTGGTCTCGGCCGACGGCTTGCGCCCGGACGCGTCGACCGGCTTCGAATCGACGACCGCGACGGTGACCATATCGGTGGCGGTCAGCTCACCCTTCGACAGCCCGCTGGCGGTGATCACGGCCGTATCGCCTTGGCGCACAGAGATATTGCCCGCCGTGCCCGGCATCCAACCGCTGGCGTACAGGCCCCGCGCGATTTCCGCGATCTCGGCACCGGCATCCAGCGCAGACGCGCTGCCAGCGGGTGCCGCCGAGGTACGCGCGGCAGCCGGGTCGGTGAGCACGCCGTACTCGGTGACCACGGCGGTGACCAGCTCGGCCGGCGTGACATCGAAGGCCGGATTGAAGGTCTGCGTCCCCTCGGGAGCCGTTGTGACACCGCCGAATCCGGTGACCTCGGACGCCGCGCGCTGCTCCACCACGATGTCGGATCCCCGCGCGGTCGAGATGTCGCGCGTCGATTCCGGCGCGACCACGATGAACGGAATCCCGTGGTGCCGCGCCGCGATCGCCAGCATGTAGGTGCCGATCTTGTTGGCCACCGCCCCGTCGGCGGTGATCCGGTCCGCGCCCACCACCACGGCATCCACCTGTTCGGTGGCCATGGCCCAGGCCGCGGCGGAATCGATGGTGAGCCGATGCGGGATACCGGCTTCGGCCATCTCCCACGCGGTCAGCCGCGCGCCCTGCAACAGCGGCCGGGTCTCGTCCACGATCACCTCGGCCAGCGCACCCCGCTGCCGCAACACCCGCAGCGCGCCGATGGCGGTGCCCCACGCGGTGGTCGCGAGGCGTCCGGTATTGCAATGGGTGAGCAGCCGCAACGGCCGATCTCCGCACAGCCGCTGGATCAGATCGGCGGCCTCGGTGGCGGCGGCCAGATTCACGCGGCCGTCCTCGGCCAGCAGTTCCAGCGCCTCGGCTTCCATCGCCGCCACGCCCTCGGGCAGCTTGGCCAGTGTGCGCTGCACACCCCAGGCCAGATTGACCGCGGTCGGGCGCGCGTCGGCGATCCGGGCGGCCTCGGCCTCGACCCGCGCGGTATCCACCACACCGTCGGCCGTGGCGGCCTGCGCCGCGATCACCACACCGAACGCCCCGCACACCCCGATCGCGGGCGCGCCGCGCACGGCCAATGTCTTGATCGCCTCGATGACCTCGTCGACCGTCGTGATCCGAAGCTCCCGCAGCTCCTGCGGCAGCGCCCGTTGGTCGATGGTGACGAGCACACCGTCGGCCCACGCGATCGAACTCTGATCCATCTATTCGTGTCCTCTTGACTGGAGAATTGCGGCAGCGCCCACGGCCGTGGACACACTCCACCGTATCGAACCCGGATCGACGCCTGACCGGCAGGTTTCGGATCAGCACAATCCGAATAGCGCGGTTTCCGCCCGGGATGCGCGCGCAACCGGTAATGCGGCCCCGGCGTTGTCAGCTCGCGTCCGGCGGCCATACCGGATTACCCTCACGGTATGGCGAGACAGCGTCGCACCCGAAAGATCACCGTGACGATGCCGGAGGAGATAGCCGCCACCCTCGACGATTGGCGCAGCTCCGGTCGCATCGCCTCGATTTCCGGCTTCGTCGCCGAATCCGTCAAGGCCCGCGTCGACCGCGCCGAGTCCCTGGCCAGACTCGAGAACGCGCTCGGCGGACGGCCGCCGTTGGATCTGATCAATCGCGCTCGTGCCGTGCAGGGATTGCCACCCTTATCCGATGAGGAGGATCCCGGCGACCGCGCCGGCGCGGCATGAGCCCCGCCGCCCCGTCGCTGGGCGGCGTCGTCTTCGACACGGCCGCGCTCACCGCCTGGGCCCACCGCGTGGCCTACGTGCAATCCGTCGTCTGGGCGACCGCCGACGCCGGGCACACCATCATCGTTCCCGCCACCGCGCTCGCCGCGGCCCGCGCGCTGATTCCCCCGGGCCGCCTCGACATCCTCTCGGTGCTGCTGGATCTGCCGAATACGGTCATCCAACCCCTCGACCGCCCCGCCAGCGATCACCTCGGCGACACCCTGGCCGATCGGCCCGACGCCGACGCGCTGATCCCGGCCGGTCACGCCACTCTCGAAGCGGTGAGCCGGGATTGGCCGTGCCTGACCGACCGGCCCGACACGCTGCGCAAGCTCGATCCGCGCGTGCAGACCGACAAGCTGCCCTGAGCGGCTGCGGCGCAACAGGTTTCAGGCGCGACCGAGTGTGAGGGTCACATTGTGGCCACCGAAGCCGAAGGAATTGCTCAGCGCGTAGCGCAGTTCCTGGTACCGCGGCTTGTCGGCGACGACATCGAGTTCCGTGTCCGGATCGGGAGTCTCGAAATTCAAGGTGGGCGGGATGACCTGCTCGCTCAGGCTCCGCAAGGTAAGCATCGCTTCCAAAGCGCCCACTGCGCCTATGGAATGACCCAGCGCCGATTTCGGCGCGTACACCGAGGCATTCGGGGTGACGGCCATGATGGCCTTGGCCTCGGAGGCGCTTGGCCAGCTGCCGTTGCAACATGCGCTGCCATCCGGCGAACTCCCGGGGCTCCGCCCCCACCGAGGCCACCGAGATCGTGTCGGACACCAACG